>JAOPYP010000097.1 GCA_025964635.1 Actinomycetes bacterium
ACGAGATCAAGACCCGCATCATCGACATGGGCGGCCCGGGCATCGACGTGGTCATCACCGAGGTGGGCGGCACCGTGGGGGACATCGAGTCGCAGCCGTTCCTGGAGGCCATCCGGCAGATCAGGCACGAGATCGGCCGGGACCGCTGCTTCTTCCTGCACGTGTCGCTGCTGCCCTACATCGGGCCGTCCGGGGAGCTGAAGACCAAGCCCACCCAGCACTCCGTGGCCGCGCTGCGCAGCATCGGCATCCAGCCCGACGCGATCGTGTGCCGCAGCGACCGGCCGATCAGCGACGGGCTCAAGCGGAAGATCAGCCTCATGTGTGATGTGGACGAGGAGGCCGTGGTCTCCGCGGTCGACGCCCCGTCCATCTACGACATCCCCAAGGTGCTGCACAGCGAGGGGCTCGATGCCTACGTGGTGCGGCGGCTCGGCCTGCCGTTCCACGACGTGGACTGGAGCGACTGGGACGACCTGCTGCGCCGGGTGCACCGGCCCGCGCACAGCGTCACGATCGCGCTGGTCGGCAAGTACGTGGACCTGCCCGACGCCTACCTGTCGCCCGCCGAGGCCCTGCGGGGGGGCGGTTTCGCCAACGACGCCCGGGTCAATATCCGGTGGGTGACCAGCGACGACTGCCAGACGCCGGAAGGCGCGGCCCGCCAGCTCGCGGACGTGGACGGGGTGCTCGTCCCGGGCGGGTTCGGGGTCCGGGGCATCGAGGGGAAGCTGGGGGCGATCCGCTACGCCCGCGAGAACGGCATCCCGCTGCTCGGCCTGTGCCTGGGGCTGCAGTGCGCCGCGATCGAGGTCGCCCGGGACCTGGCCGGGCTGCCTGAGGCGAACAGCTCTGAGTTCGACCCGGACACCCCGGATCCGGTCATCGCCACCATGGCGGACCAGCAGGACGTGGTCGCGGGCGAGCGCGACATGGGCGGCACGATGCGGCTGGGCCTCTTCCCGGCCGTGCTGTCCGAGGGGTCCCTGGTCCGCGAGCTGTACGGGGCGGACCTGGTGGAAGAGCGCCACCGGCACCGCTACGAGGTCAACAACGCCTACCGGCCGGTCCTGGAAGAGGCCGGGCTGATCTGCTCGGGCCTGTCGCCCGACGGCCGCCTGGTCGAGTTCGTCGAGATGTCCCGCGAGGTTCACCCGTTCTTCGTGGCCACCCAGGCGCATCCCGAGTTCCTGTCCCGGCCCACCCGGGCCCACCCGCTCTTCTCCGGCCTGGTCGCCGCGGCACGGGAGCGGGCCAAGTCGCTCAGCCGTGGGGGCGCTGCCTTCGGCCACCCGGCCGCCGCCAGCGCATGAGCGCGCTCAAGGGGCGCGGCGCCGCGCCGAAGGGACGCGGCGCCGGCTGGGCTGACCGGCCGGAGGGGCGCCTTCAGGGCGCCCCGGAGCCGCACAGCAGGCCGAGCCCTCAAAGCGCCCCGGAGGCGGAGCAGGGCCCGGTTCCCCTGCGCGACACGCCGGAACGCTGGCCGGTGCTCTCCTCAGCCGTCCAGGCGCGCGGCCCGATCGTGACGCTGCGCAGCGACCAGGTGCAGATGCCCGATCATGAAGTGGCGGGCCGGCAGGTGGTGGAGCATCCCGGGGCGGTGGGGATCGTCGCCCTCGACGACGTGGGCCGGGTCCTGATGATCCGCCAGTACCGGCATCCGGTCGCCCACAGGCTCTGGGAACTGCCCGCCGGCCTGCGGGACGTCAGCGGCGAGCCACCGCGGGTCACCGCCGAACGGGAACTGCTGGAGGAAACCGGCTACCGGGCCCGCGACTGGCAGATCCTGATCGACTACTACTCCTCACCCGGCATCAGCACCGAGTGGATCCGCGTCTTCCTGGCCCGGGACCTGGTTCAGGTCCCGGCGGCGCAGCGCGACTTCGTGCCTAAGCATGAGGAAACCCAGCTGCAGATCGGCTGGGTCGACCTGGACGAGGCGCTGGGGGCGTTTACCGCGGGTGACCTGCACAATGGGGTCGCCGCGGTGGGTATCTTGTCCGCGTACGCGGCGCGGAGCAGCGGGTTCGCCGGCCTCCGGCCCGCGGACGCCGCTGACGACTGACCGGCGGGGAGTCCGCCCGGACTCTGAGTCGTCAAGACTCTGGGCACCCGGCAATGGGGCCGGATGCGGAGTTATGAAGAGAGGGCTTGCAGCCATGAGGGTAGGCGTTCCCAAAGAGGTCAAGAACCATGAGTACCGGGTGGCGATCACCCCGGCCGGTGTTCATGAGCTGACCCGGGACGGCCACGAGGTATTCATCGAGCGAGACGCGGGAGCCGGGTCCTCCATCCCGGACGGGGACTTCGCCGCCGCGGGTGCGGTCATCGTGCCCAGCGCCGATGACGTCTGGCCGGCCGGGGACCTGATCCTCAAGGTCAAGGAGCCGGTAGCCGAGGAATACCACCGGATGCGCAAGGGGCAGGTGCTGTTCACCTACCTGCACCTCGCGGCCTCACGGCCCTGCACCGACGCCCTGCTGGACTCGGGTATCACCGCCATCGCCTACGAGACCGTCCAGCTGCCGGACAAGTCCCTGCCGCTGCTCGCCCCCATGTCCGAGGTCGCGGGCCGGATGGCCCCCCAGGTCGGCGCCCATCATCTGCAGCGCGACGGCGGTGGCCGGGGCGTGCTCATGGGCGGGGTGTCCGGCGTCTACGCGGCCAAGGTGGTGGTGCTCGGCGCGGGCGTCTCCGGCATGAACGCGGCGGCCATCGCCCTGGGCATGCAGGCCGAGGTCCTGCTGGTGGACAAGAACGTGGGCAGGCTGCGCTCGGCCGACGCGATCTACCAGGGGCACTGCCAGACCGTGGCGTCCAACGCGTACGAGGTCGAGCGCGCGGTGATCGACGCCGATCTGGTCATCGGCGCGGTGCTGGTGCCGGGCGCGAAAGCACCCAAGCTGATCTCCGACGACCTGGTGTCCCGGATGAAGTCCGGCTCGGTGCTGGTGGACATCGCCATCGACCAGGGTGGCTGTTTCGAAGGCTCCCGCCCGACTACGCACGCTGAGCCCACCTACCGGGTGCATGACTCGCTGTTCTACTGCGTGGCCAACATGCCCGGCGCCGTCCCGCACACCTCGACCTACGCGCTCACCAACGTCACGCTGCCGTACGTGGTGGAACTGGCCAACCGGGGCTGGCGCGACGCCCTGCGCGCCGACCCCGCGCTCGCGCTCGGGCTGCACACCCACGAGGGCAGCCTGACCTGCGAGCCGGTCGCGGACGCGCACGGCCTGCCGTCGGTGCCCGCCATCGAGGTCCTGAACTGACCACGGCCGGGCCTGCCACCGTCACCGGCGCGGTCAGCCGCTATCTCGATCACCTCACCGTGGAGCGCGGCCTGGCCGTGCACACGCTGGCGGCCTACCGGCGCGACCTGCTCCGCTACCAGGCCACGCTGGCCGCCCGCGGCCGGACGGTGATCGGCGAGGTCACCACGGACGACGTGGCGGCGTTCCTGGCCGGGCTGCGGGAAGGGGACGACGAGCACTCGCCGCTCGCGGCCAGCTCGGCAGGCCGGGCCGTGGTGGCGGTGCGCGGGCTGCACGCGTTCGCCGCCGCCGAGGGGCTTTCCGGATCTGACCCGGCCAGCGTGGTCCACCCGCCGGCCGGCCCGCGGAAGCTGCCCCGGGCGATCGGGGTGCCGGAGGTAGAGCGGCTGATCGCCGCGGCGGGCGGCGGTGCCGACGGCGACGCGCTGCGCCCGCTGCGGGACCGGGCCCTGCTTGAGCTGCTGTACGGGACCGGCGCCAGGATCTCCGAGGCCGTCGGGCTCGACGTCGATGATCTCGGCTTCCTGGGCGCTGAGGAGGTCACCCCGGCCAGGGTGGGGCAGCAGGCGCCCCCCGCCACCGTCCGGCTGGCCGGCAAGGGGGGCCGGGACCGGGTCGTGCCGGTCGGCCGGTACGCCTGCGAGGCGCTGGAGGCCTACCTGGTCCGGGCCAGGCCCACGCTGGCCGCCGCCGCGCGCCGGGTGTCAGCCAGCCCGGCCGTGTTCCTGAACAGCCGGGGCGGGCGGCTGACCCGGCAGGGCGCCTGGGGGGTGCTCAAGGCGGCCGCGGACCGGGCCGGCCTGGACGGGGTCTCCCCGCACACGCTGCGGCATTCCTACGCCACGCACCTGCTCGATGGCGGGGCGGACGTGCGGGTGGTCCAGGAACTGCTCGGGCACGCGTCCGTGACCACGACGCAGATCTACACCATGGTGACCGTGGACAAGCTCCGCGAGGTGTACTCGGCCGCCCACCCGCGCGCCCTCGGTTAGCCCGATCAGACCGGGTCCGGTTACCTGCCCATGCGGTGCTTGCCCCAGGAGTCGCGTTAGCCAGTAAAACCCCGAACCGCCCGCTCGCGCAGGCCCTGCGGGCCTACGCTCGTGAGACGGTATTGACCAACGCTCCGGTGAGTCGGCTTGCCGGCGGCCTGGGCAGGCCCTAGAGTCCGGGTTCCAGCGGAGGTTTTGCCCAGTCCGCCGGGGAGGTGCAGCAGATGGTAGCAGGGGCGCACTTGATTCATGCTGAACCAGGCTCGATCGGGCCCACAGGGCGGCCCGTGCCGGCCTTCGCCGACCCTGAACCGCTGCTCCAACACGGTCCCGCGCGCATCGTCGCGGTCTGCAACCAGAAGGGCGGGGTGGGGAAGACCACCACCACCATCAACCTGGGTGCGGCGCTGGCCGAGAACGGCCGCCGGGTGCTGCTGGTGGACTTCGACCCGCAGGGCGCGCTGTCCGTCGGCCTGGGCATCCAGCCGCACGAGCTCGAGTACACGATCTACAACCTGCTGATGGAGCGCGGGCTCCGGGCGTCCGACGTGGTGTTCAAGACCACGGTGCACGGCATGGACCTGCTGCCTAGCAACATTGACCTGTCCGGGGCCGAGGTTCAGCTGGTGCACGAGGTGGGCCGGGAGTTCGTGCTGGGCGGGGTGCTGGAGCCGCTGCTGCCCGAGTACGACGTCGTCCTCATCGACTGCCAGCCATCGCTGGGCCTGCTTACCGTGAACGCCCTGGCCTGCGCGGCCGGGGTGCTCGTCCCGCTGGAGTGCGAGTACTTCGCCATGCGCGGGGTGGCCCTGCTGCTGGAGACCATCGACAAGGTCTCGAGCAGGCTCAACCCGCGGCTCGGCATCGACGGGCTGCTGGCCACCATGTACGATTCCCGGACGCTGCATTCTCGCGAGGTTCTCGCCGAGGTGGTCAAGGGGTTCGGCGACAAGGTGTTCCACACGGTGATCAACCGCACTGTGCGGTTCCCTGACGCCACGGTGGCCGGCGAGCCGATCACCAGCTTCGACCCTTCGTCCACGGGGGCGAGTTCCTACCGGGAGCTGGCACGGGAGGTACTGGAGCGGTGGCGGCTGGCAGAACGAGCGGATCCCGTTCACGGCGGGTGAGCTTGCCGGGCGTCGCCGAGCTGCTCCGGCCGGCTACGCCGCGCCCGTACGCAGCGGGCCCGCCCGCCGGGGATGGCCGCCAGGGCAGCGGGCGTGAGGCCCACCCCCAGAAGATCACGGTGTACCTGTCCGCCGCCGAGCTTCTCGACCTTGAGCGAGCCCGCCTGGCGCTTCGCGCTTACGGGATCGCTGTGGATCGTGGCAGGCTGGTACGGGAGGCCATCGCCGTGCTGCTGGCCGACCTGGACGCCGAGGGCGAGGCGAGCCTGCTGGCCGGGCGATTGCGCGAGACTACGTGAGGTGGCGGACTGCCGGTGATGCGTGCGGTGACAGCTGAGCCCGGTGGTGAGGCTGCACAGGGCACCGGCCCGGCTGGGTTCGAGGTGCACCTCGACGTCTTCGAGGGCCCGTTCGACCTGCTGCTCGGCCTGATTTCCAAGCACAAGCTCGATATCACCGAGGTCGCCCTCTCCCAGGTGACGGACGAGTTCATCGCCTACATCCGGGCCCTGGCCGGCGGCTGGGATCTGGATCAGGCCAGCTATTTCCTGCTGGTGGCCGCGACGCTGCTCGACCTCAAGGCCGCGCGGCTGCTGCCCAGCGGCGAGGTCGAGGACGAGGAAGACCTGGCCCTGCTGGAGGCGCGGGATCTGCTGTTCGCCCGGCTGCTGCAGTACCGCGCCTACAAGGAGGTCGCGGCGGTGTTCGCGGGCCGGATGTCGGTCCAGGGCCGCCGGTTCGCCCGGCGGGTGCCGATGGAGCCCGAGTTCGCCGAGATGCTGCCGGAGGTCCTGCTGGGCCTGGGGCCGGTGGAGTTCGCCGCGATCGCCGCCCGGACCCTGACGCCCCGCCCGGTGCCGGAGGTTTCCACCGAGCACCTGCACTCGCCGACGACCACCGTCCGCGAGCAGGCCGACATCCTGGCGGCCCGGCTCAGCCGGCTCGGCCGGGCGACGTTCCGCCGCCTGTCCGCGGATTGCTCGGGGACCTACGAGGTCGTGGCCCGGTTCCTGGCGCTGCTCGACCTCTACCGGGAAGGTAACGTCTCGTTCGACCAGGTAACCCCGCTCGGGGAGTTGTACGTGACCTGGGTGGCCGGGGCGGAGCCTGCTGCGGAGGCCGGGCCGGGCGCCGACGCCGAGGAGGAATACGGGTGACCATGGAGGACCGGGCAGGCCCGGCGGGCGACGACGGCCCAGCGTTCCCGGGGAACGAGGACGTGCCCGCGGCGGCTGAGGCCAGCCCGCCTGGCGACACGGACCGGGAGGCGGCCGCGCTTAACGGCCGGGCCCGGGCCGAGACGGGGCCGCTGGACGACACGGCCGAGGGCGAGGCCGGGCCGGCCGAGGGAGCAGGTGGTCCCGGACTGCGGGCCAGCCTCGAGGCTATCCTGCTCGTGGTGGACGAGCCGGTCCCGGAGATCGTCATCGCGCAGGTCCTCGAGCGCCCCCGCGGTGAGATCGCGGCGGCTCTGCGCGACCTGGCCGCCTCCTACGACGCCGAGGAGCGTGGCTTCGATCTGCGTGAGGTGGCGGGTGGCTGGCGTTTCTACACCCGGGCCGAGTGCGCGCCGGTGGTGGAACGGTTTGTCCGGGACGGCCAGGAGGTCCGGCTGACCCAGGCCGCGCTGGAGACGCTGGCCGTGGTGGCCTACCGGCAGCCGGTGAACCGGGCCCGGGTGTCGGCGGTCCGGGGGGTCAACTGCGACAGCGTGCTGCGCACGCTCACCCTGCGCGGCCTGGTCGAGGAGGCGGGCACCGAGACCGAGACCGGGGCCATCCTCTACCGCACCACCGGGTATTTCCTGGAGCGGCTCGGCCTGGCCGGCCTGGAGGAACTCCCGGATCTGGCCCCGTTCCTGCCCGAGCACGTCGAGGACGTGGAGGATGCGGTCGATGAGCGCCAGGGGTAACTCGGCCAGTCCGGGGGGGCGGCCCCCCAGACCCCCCCGGCAGTCGCCGGCTCGGCGAGGACACGCCTCCGGCACGCCTCCCCTCGCCGGCGAGCCTGGCCCGGGAGAGCACGACGACGACCGGTACGACGACGACGACGAGCGGGACAGCCTCATCGACGTGCCGGGCGGCGTGCGGCTGCAGAAGGTGCTCGCCGCGGCGGGCGTGGGCAGCCGCCGGCACTGCGAGGAACTGATCGGCGAGGGCCGGGTCGAGGTGGACGGCGAGACCGTGCGCCGCTACGGCGCGCGGGTGGACCCGGAGCACCAGGTCATCCGGGTGGACGGGATGCGTATCCCGTCCCGCCAGGATCTGGTCTACCTCGCGCTGAACAAGCCCGCCGGGGTTCTCACCACCATGTCGGATGACCGCGGGCGGCCCACGATCGCCGACTTCCTGGCGGGCTACCCGGAGCGGCTGTACCACGTGGGGCGGCTCGACTATGACACCGAGGGCCTCATGCTGCTGATGAACGACGGCGAACTGGCCCACCGGCTGGCCCACCCCAGCTACGGGGTGCTGAAGACCTACCTGGCCGATGTGCCCGGCCCGCTGCCCCGCGACGTCGGGCGGCGGCTGCTGACCGGTGTCGAACTCGACGACGGGGTGGCCACCGCGGACAAGTTCCGGGTCGTCGAGCAGGCCGGGTCCCGGGCCCTGGTGGAGCTCACCCTGCACGAGGGACGCAAGCACATCGTGCGGCGGATGCTGGCCGAGGCTGGCTACCCGGTCAGCCGGCTGGTCCGCACGCACGTGGGGCCCATCGCGCTCGGTTCGCAGCGGCCCGGTACCACCCGCCCGCTGACCACCCGTGAGATAGGTGAGCTGTACGCGGCCGTCGGTCTGTAACCTGGCGGGTAGCAGCGGGCCAGGAGGAAGTCCTCGGACCTGACGGCGTGAAGGAGCAGGCTGGTGGCGGTCAGGGCGATCCGCGGCGCGGTCCAGGTGGACGCGAACGAGCGGGAGGCGATCCTCGAGGGCACGACGGAGCTCGTGTCCGAGGTCATGGCGCGTAACAGCCTGGTCACCGACGACGTCATCAGCGTCGTGTTCACCGCCACCCCCGATCTCACCGCCGAATTCCCGGCCCTGGCCGCGCGCAAGATCGGCTTCCAGGACGTGCCGCTGCTGTGCGGCACCGAGATCCCGGTGCCGCACGCGCTGCCCCGCGTGGTGCGGCTGATGATGCACATCGAGACCAGCAAGCCGCGCTCGGCCATGCAGCACGTCTACCTGCGCGGCGCAGCGGCGCTGCGGCTGGACATCGCGCAGTGAGCTCAGCGGCGGACCGTCCCCTGGCCGCGGGCGCACCCGCCCCGGCCAGCGTCATCGTGATCGGGACCGGGCTGATCGGGACCTCGGTCGCGCTCGCCCTGCGGCCCCAGGGCGTCACGGTATGGCTCGCCGACTCCGATCCGGCGGCGGCCCGGCTGGCCGCCGACATCGGCGCGGGCACGGTGCTTCCCGGTGACGTGCCCGCGGGACCGCCCCCGGGCGGGCCGGCGGATGTGGCCGTGCTCGCCGTGCCACCGCAGGCGGTGGCACCGGCCCTGGCCCGCGCCCAGGCGGCCGGCCTGGCCCGCTGGTACACCGATGTGGCCAGCGTGAAGACGCTGCCGGTCCGGCAGGCCCGGGCGGCCGGCTGTGACATGGCCTCGTTCGTGCCTGGGCACCCGCTGTCCGGGCGGGAGCGGTCCGGGCCGGCCGCGGCGCGCGCGGACCTGTTCCTCGGCCGTCCCTGGGTCATCTGCCCCGACCCGCCGGTCCCGGCCGCGGGCCTCGCGGCGATCGGGGCGCTGGCCAGGACCTGCGGCGCCGAGCCAGCCGAGGTCAGCGCGGCCGGGCACGACCGGTGGGTGGCCCTGGTGTCGCACGCGCCCCATGTACTCTCCGCGGCCATGGCGGCCCGGCTTGCCGACGCCAGCGACGGGACGCTGTCCCTCGCGGGCCAGGGGCTGCGCGACGTGACCCGGATCGCGGCCGGTGACACCGGGCTGTGGACCCAGATCCTGGCGGCCAACGCCGCCCCGGTCGCGGACGTGCTCGCCGCGGTGGCGGCCGACCTCGCGGCGGTGGCCGAGGCGCTGGCCGACACCGCCCAGGCCACCGGCGCCAGCCCGGGAACCGGCCCGGGAACCGGCGCCGGCGGCGGGCCGGACCTGAAGGTCCTCGCTGCCCTGCTGGAGCAGGGCGGGGCCGGGGTGGCCAGGATCCCGGGCAAGCGGGGGGCGCCCGCCCGGGCCGAGGCGGCCGTCCAGGTCGTGATCCCCGACCGGCCCGGCGAGCTCGCGCGGCTGTTCCAGGCGGCGGGCGAGGCGGGGGTCAATATCGAGGACATCGGCATCGAGCATTCTCCCGGCCTGCCGGTGGGCGTGGCCGAGCTGACGGTCCACCCGGAGGCCGTCGGACGGCTGACCGAGGCTCTCGCGGCCAACGGATGGCCGGTACGCCGGTAGCATCGCCCTCGTGACCGACTGTCTCATCATTGCCGTGGACGGACCCGCGGGGTCCGGCAAATCCAGTGCCGCCCGCGGCGTCGCCCGTGCCCTCGGCCTGCGCTACCTGGACACCGGGGCCATGTACCGCGCCCTGACCTGGTGGATGCTCCAGCATGGCGTGCCGGTAGGCGACCCCGAGGCGGTGGCCGGCCACGCCCAGCAGCCGGTCATCGAGGTCAGCACCGACCCCGGCCACCCGGCCGTCAGCGTGGACGGCACCGACGTGACCGCCCAGATCCGGACCCGGGACGTGTCGAACGCCGTCAGCGCGGTCGCCTCCGTCCCCGAGGTACGCGCCCGCCTGG
>JAOPYP010000110.1 GCA_025964635.1 Actinomycetes bacterium
CCGTGACCACCGCGCTGCCCGCGCTGCACGGCCAGGCGGCGTGGCTCGGCGCGTCCGTTCCGGTGCACGACAGCGCGCTGCTGCTGCGGTCGGCCGACCTGGCCGACCGCGCCGCCCGCAACCTGCCCGACGGTGAGGCGCTGCTGCTGCGCGGGAACGGCGCGCTCACTCTGGGGGCTGCGCCCGGGATCGCCGTGGCCCGCATGTGGCTGCTGTCCGCAGCCTGCGACGCTTTCCTGGCCGCCCGCCCGGCCGGGCCGGTGCAGCCGCTGTCGGCCGGGGAGATCACGTCGTGGCGGGCGGTCCAGGACGAGCTGCTGCCACGGTTGTGGCAGCACCTGAGCCGCCGCGCCGGGGAGTCCGGCTAGCTGTTCTGCCCACCGGTCCGGCTAGCGCTCAGGTCACATGGCGCCGGTAGCGCTCAGGTCCAGATAGCACTGGGGAGTCCGTCGCTGAACGTCTCGGGCGGGTCAGGCAGGCAGCGCGCGCTGCCCTGGCTGACCCGGCGCGCGGTCCAGGCCGCGACCGCCGCGTCGAGCACGTCGTCCACCCCGGCCTGCTCCCCGGCCCGCCCGAGGTCCCCGGCCAGGGTGATGCCGGCCTGCGCGAGCAGGGCCCGGCGCCGTTCTGCCCCGGCCCAGGTGGACTTGCGCACCGCCAGCGGCGCCCCGGCCAGCTCCGCGAAGCTCAGCTCGGGATGGGCCTCCACCACGGTCGCCCGCGGCGGGCTGATCCCCCGCAGCCAGCCGTCGACGTCCAGGATTTTCGTCCCCAGCGCGAAGGCCTGGCGGGATATGCCTTCCCCGGCGAGGCGCCGGTTCGCGGCCAGGGCGGCCGCGAAGTCACTGGCCTGTACCGCCTCGCGGACCGGCGTGATGAACAGGGACGGCCAGCGCCGGCCGAGCGCCTCCCGGGCCAGCCGGTCCGCGCGGCGCCGCCCGGTGTCGGCCAGGCCGATGGGAATGTCGATCGCGACGACCCGGACGGGCCCGTCCGCACTGGCCTGTTCCGCGAGTTCCCGGATCGTCGGCGCGGCGTAGGCCCGCGGCTCTGCGCCGGACAGGGCGATCCCGATCCACCCAGCCCGGCAGGCATCGACGCCGAGCACCCGTTCGCTGCTCATCCAGCCATGGTCCCCCGCGGACAGCGGCCCCGGTGGCGGGACGGCCATGAGATCCGCCGAACTTGTCGACGGGGTGTAGTCAGAATGATACTTTCAGTTATCGAACTGCCTGGCCCCCCGCCCCCCGCGATCCCAGGGCTGACCCCCTTGTATGACGATGTCCCGGCGTGCGGTCATGACGGGCTGAGGGCTACGCGAACGAGGGAGGACATCGCGCATGAGCCCTGCGCCCTGGGCCGGCCAGCCGGCCCGGTCCCGTCATCCCGGATGCCAGGTCATCAGGGCGGTTGCGGCCGTCCTGGGCACGCTCATCGCGCTGGCGGCCGGGGTGCTCAGCCAGGCCGGGGCCGCACAGGCCGCCACCCCGTGGCCAGCCGGCCACGGCGCCCAGGTCCGGGAACCGGCCTGGATTCCCGCGCCGGCCACCGGGACGCTGCGTCCCGGCATGGAGGGCGTCCCGGTCCGCACCCTCCAGCAGCGGCTCGCCCAGCTGCACTACTACCCGGGACAGGTCAACGGCCGGTTCGGGACCGGCACGCTCGAGGCCGTCTGGGCGTTCAAGGAAGTGCAGGGGCTGCCAACCTCGGCCGGCGCCGACGACGTAGACCCGGCTATGCAGCAGGCCCTGGCCCGTCCCCGGTCACCCCAGGTGCTGGTGCCCAGCGGCGGCCGAACCCGCATCGAGGTCAACCTGCCTGCGGAAGTGCTGGTCCTGTACGTGCACAGCCAGGTGCAGCTGATCAGCCATATCTCCGCGGGCGGGGGCTACTACTACCGCTGCGCCGGCGGCGGGACCTGCGGCCCGGCCCTCACCCCGGACGGGAACTACCGGGCGCACCTGTTCGTGGCCGGATGGCTGCGTGTCCCACTCGGCCTCATGTACAACCCGGTGTTCTTCATCGGCACGAACTTCGCCATCCACGGCGACATCCCCATCCCGCTCAAGCCGGCCTCGCACGGCTGCGTGCGGGTGCCGGTGGACGTGGCCAACGCGCTGTACACGCAGATCAGGATTAGCCCGGACGGCGGCACGCCCATCTATATCCGAGGCCACGCGCCCGGCACGCTGATCCCCAGGCCGCGGCCCGGCCGGAGTGCCGCCGCCACCGCCGCCGCTCCCGCCACCACTCCCGCCATCGCCGCGCCGTGGGTCGCGGCGAGTCCCGCGCTGATCAAGGTCCTGAACGTCCCCGGTCTCGTGTCGCCGCGCTAGCCCGTAGCCGTAGCCGCAGCCCGGCTCCGGCGGCAGCTCGGCCCTGCCCCCGGCCGCAGCACTGGCCCCCCGGCCGCAGCACTGGCCCGGCGGCCGCGTCAGCCGCGCCCCGGTGGCTGCCCGTCCCTGGCTGGCATACTCGGCAGCACGCGTGACGCGCCACCCCAGGCGGGCCAGGGAGTTGCTGATGGAAGAGTATTTCGATCTCGGTGACTACACCCGGCCGGTGACCACCTCGTCGCCCGGGGCGCGACTCTGGTTCGCCCGCGGCCTGGTGTGGGCCTACGCGTTCAATCACGAGGAGGCCGCGGCGTGCTTCGAGCGGGTGATCGAGGCCGACCCCGGGTGCGCGCTCGGGTACTGGGGACTCGCCTACGCGCTGGGACCTAACTACAACAAGCCGTGGGAGGCGTTCGGCCAGGCCGAGCTGGCCTCGTCGGTATCGCGGGCCCACACCGCCGCGCAGGCCGCCGCCGGCCGGGCCGCCGGAGCCTCGCCCGTGGAGCGCGCGCTCGTGGGGGCCCTGGCCGACCGGTACCCGTCCGCGGCGCCCGCCGCGGACTGCGGCCCGTGGAACACCGGGTACGCCGACGCCATGCGCGCGGTGTACCGGGCCCACCCCGACGACCTGGATGTGGCGGCACTGCTGGCCGACGCGCTGATGAACCTCACGCCGTGGGCGCTGTGGGACCAGGCGACCGGGACACCCGCCAGCGGGGCGGCCACGGCCGAGGCCCGCGCGGTGCTGGAGCGGGCCCTGGCGGACCCGGGGGGGCGGGCCCACCCTGGTGTCCTGCACATGTACATCCACCTGATGGAGATGTCCCCCACTCCGGAAGCCGCCCTCCAGGCCGGTGACCTGCTCCGCGACCTGGTGCCGGACGCGGGCCACCTGCGGCACATGCCGACTCACCTGGACGTGCTGTGCGGGGACTACGCGCGCGTGGTGGCGTCCAACGCTGCCGCGATCGAGGCCGACGAGAAGTTCCGGGCCGGCCGGGGCGGGATGAACTTCTACACGCTGTACCGGGCGCACGACTACCACTTCAAGATCTACGGAGCGATGTTCCTGGGCCAGGCGCAGGTCGCGCTGGACACGGCGGACCAGCTGGCCGCGGCCATCCCCGAGGATCTGCTGCGGGTGCAGGTCCCGCCGATGGCGGACTGGCTCGAAGGGTTCGTGCCGATGAGGATGCACGTGCTGGTCCGGTTCGGGCGGTGGGCGGACATCATCGCCGCGCCGCTGCCCGCGGACCCGGACCTGTACTGCGTGACCACGGCGATGATGCACTACGCGAAGGGTGTCGCGCTGGCCGCGACGGGCCAGGTGGATGAGGCGGACGGCGAGCGCCGCCGGTTCGCGGATGCGGTGGCCCGGGTGCCTGCCTCGCGCACCGTGTTCAACAACACCTGCCAG
>JAOPYP010000186.1 GCA_025964635.1 Actinomycetes bacterium
ACGTCCCAGGTCTTCAGCGTCCCGGTCACGGTGAACTCGCTCGGGCCGTTCATCGTGTTGTAGACCTCGTAACCGGCCTCGGCGAACGAGCGTTCCAGGCTGGCCGGCCAGGGGCTCAGCCGGCAGACGTGTTCCCGGTAGAAGCCGAGGATGGCCGCCTGGTACTCCGGGCAGGCGGTGAACCCGGCTTCCTCGTGCTCCCTGATGACCTGGCGCACCTCCGCGGGCTGCGCGGACAGCAGCTCCGCGCAGTCCCTGGCCCAGCGGGGCATGCTGGCCGGGCTGCCGCACAAGATCAGGCTGTCCAGCCCGGGACGGCGGTCCAGCACGTACTGCATGGCCAGCATGCCGCCCCAGGAACTGCCGAATAGGTGCAGCCGGGTGAGTCCCAGCGCGGCCCGTACCTGGGCGAGTTCCTCGACGAAACGCCCGACCGTCCACAGCGCCGGATCCGCGGGGCGATCCGAGCGGCCGCAGCCCAGCTGGTCGTAAAAGATCACCTGGCGCCGGTCGGCGAGCGCCTCGAGCGGCTCCAGGTAGTAGTGGGTGAAACCGGGGCCGCCGTGCAGGCACAGCAGCGGCGTCCCGCCCTCGCCGACCGACCGGTACCAGACTCGGCCGCCGTCGACCTCCAGATGACCCTCGGTTTCGACCATGTACCCTCCGTCTCGTTGCTGGAAATGCTGATCTTCACCCCGGGGGAATGGCAAGCCCCGGTGTCCGTAGCCCGGGCGGACGGCGCCGGTGCCGGTCATGCCGGGCGCAGATTACGGATCCATGATCTGCCCCGGGTTCGGCCCGCCGCGCGGGCCAGCGACGGCCAGGCTGGGGGCGGTGAGGGGCGAGCCCGGTCCCGGGATGTCCGTCCCCGTGACGTGTGCCGCGCGGGCCCACTGTGACCCGCTTACCGAGACCGTGAACCATACGGGCCTGAAAATCGTTAGACCCATGGGACATGTACCCGTGACCTTCAGGAGCCTGGTCGTCCCATCCCAGGCACCTGAGCCGCGCGGCCAGGGGGCCGGCCCGAGGAGGAGTGCGATGGCTGTGAAGACGATGTCCGGCGGTGGCCTGGCGGCGGGGTCCCGCTGGCAACCGCTGCGGACGGCCGCCCCGGCCGGGAACCGGGTGGTCTGGGTGTACGCGATCACCGACGACCTGGGCCCGCGAGAGTTCCCCGGCCTGACGGGGGTCGGCGGGGAGCGGGTCCGCGTCGTGGCCGAGGCTGGCCTCGCCGCCGTCGTGGGGTCGGTTGAGGCGCGGGCCTTCGGGGAGGACGCCCTGGCCAGCCTGCTCGGCGGCCTGGACAACATCGAGCGGGTCGGCCGGGCCCACCATCAGGTCATCTCCCGGGCCGCGGCGGGCGGCGGCCCCGTCCTGCCGCTCCGCCTGGCCACCGTCTACCCCGGCGACGACACGGTCCGTGCCCTGCTGGCCCGGCGCCGCGGCGAGTTCGCCGGCCTGCTCGCCCGCTTCCGCGACACGGTGGAATGGGGAGTCCAGGTGTACGGCCCCGTGGATGAGCAGGAAGGAGCCGGCACGCTCGCGGACACGATCGACTGGGTGCTCGCGGACATCGCCGACGCCTCCCAGCGGCAGCCGGCCGTGGACCCCCGCTACGTGCGGGGCCCGGAGCACATGCTGCTCAACGCGGCCTATCTCCTGCGGGGTGACCGCGCCGCCGAGTTCCTGGCGGCCGCGCACGCGCTGGCCGGGGCCCGCGCCGGGGTGCGGGCGGACCTGAACGGCCCGTGGCCGCCGTACTCGTTTGTCGACCAGCTCGACGCCTGACGGGAGCAGCCGGGGGCCCAGGACGGGGCCGGGCCGGGTGGTGCCGCGACCGGCCGGGAACCTGGAGACTCTACTTAGCACGTTCCCCAACTTCATGAAAGTCCAGGTCAGAACGTTTTTGGTGACCCTCCGGGGAGCGCCGTAAAGGCATTACCCGCGATCTGGCCATTACCCTGGCAGAGACGGCGCCCGGCCGGAGCGCTGGCCCTGCGGGGCCTGGGGTGGCGCCGGCCCGGCAGAATCTGGCCTGGCCATTCTCTGCCGGTATCTGGTTGTGTGTCGCTGTAAGCGCGTGGTAATGCGCTATACAAGGAACGGCACGAGGGAGCAAGATGCGGCCGGAGGACGGATCCCTGCCTGGCAGGCGAATGGCCCGGGAAGGGCTGGCGCGGGTACGCCAGGCGGTCCGCTCGGCTTCGCTGCCGGTGAAGATCCTGCTGGTCCTGGCCGTGCTGGTCATCATCGTGCTGGCTCTGGGCCTGGGGGCCCGGTTCTGGGATCTGTTCGTCATAGCCGGCCTCGCGTACGGTCCTGTCGCGGTCTGGCGGGGGCACCGGTCGTGGCTGGCGTCCGTGTTCGTCGCGGCCTGGGGACTGGTGGCGATCCTGGCCATCGCGGCGGTGGCCGGCCGGTTCAGCTCCGGCATCGTGCCGCTGCTGTTGCTGCCCTGCGCGGCGGCGGCCGTCTCGCACCTCCCGGTGCTGTCCCGCCGCTACGTGCCCGCCCGGACGGTGGCCTGGACCCAGCTCTGGGCCCTGCCGCCAGGCTTGCTGGCCTGGTGGCTGGCCCCCGGCCGGCTGGTGATCAGCTACGCGCTCGCCTGGGCGCTGGGCCTCATCGTGATCGGCTGGCGGATAGGCAAGTCGCAGCAGGAGGCCCGGGCGCTCAGCCGCCAGCAGGCCCGTACCGGGGCGCTCGCCGCACCGCAGCGGCCCGGCGGCCCGGTGATGGTGGCCCGGCCCGCTGGCCGGCCCTCGGCCCCGGCCAGCACCCGGCCGGGGCGCCCCGCCGACGTGTCCCGGGTGGTCCAGACGGCCGAGGGCTCGGTGCGTCCGGCCGACGGCGCGACCGCCCGCGACCGGGGCAGCGGTGATCAGCAGCCCCCGGAGATCACGGTCGCCCAGGCCATGGCCGAGCTCGACAACATGATCGGTCTTTCCTCGGTCAAGGATCAGGTCCGGCAGATCACCGCGTCCGTCGAAGCCGCCCGCCGCCGGGTGATGGCCGGTTACGGGGCGGAAAAGCCCATGCAGCACTTCGTTTTCCTGGGGCCGCCCGGCACCGGGAAGACGTCTGTGGCCCGCGTCGTCGCGAAGATCTTCTACGCCTTCGGTCTCCTCGACACGCCGGTGGTGGTGGAAGCACAACGTGCGGACCTCGTCGGCGAGTACCTCGGCGCCACCGCGATCAAGACAAACGAGCTGGTGAACAGTGCCCTCGGCGGGGTCCTGTTCATCGACGAGGCGTACAGCCTGGTGAACGACAGCGAAGGGCAGGGCGACCGGTTCGGCCACGAGGCGATCCAGGCGCTGCTCAAACGGGCCGAGGACGACCGGACCGAGCTCATCATCATCCTGGCTGGGTACGAGAAGCAGATGGAGGGGTTCCTGGCCAGCAACCCCGGGCTCAACTCCCGGTTCGGGCTGCGGGTGAAGTTCCCCACCTACTCACCCGTCGAGCTGATGGCCCTCGCCGAGCTCTCTCTCGAGCAGCGCGGCGAGATCCTCGACGCTGACGCCCGCCCGGCATTGTGGCGGATGATGGAAGACGTGGGCCGCCGCAGGCTCGCCGATGAGCTCGGCAACGGCCGGTACGTGCGCAGCCTGCTCGAGAAGGCGGGCCGGGCCCGGGACGTCCGGATCATGGCCGACGGCGCGGAGCCATCCTCCGCCGAGCTGGTCACCCTGGAGGCAGCCGACCTGGAGCAGGCCGGGGCCGAGCTCACCGCCCGGTTCCGCGGCTACAGCCAGGCGCCGACGCTGGAGAGCGCCCTGGCCGAACTGGACGAGCTGGTCGGCCTGGAGCCGGTCAAGCGGCAGGTGCACGAGATCGCGGCCCAGCTGCGGGTGGCCCGGCTGAGGGAACGGCAGGGCCTGTCCAGCCAGCCCCCGGTCCGGCACTTCGTGTTCACCGGGCCGCCCGGCACGGGCAAGACCACGGTGGCCCGGATCCTCGGCCGTATCTTCACCGCCCTGGGGCTGCTGGTCCGGCCGGAGGTGATCGAGGCGCACCGGGCGGACCTGGTCGGTGAGCATCTGGGCTCCACGGCGATCAAGACCGGGAAGCTGATCGACTCCGCGCTGGGCGGGGTCCTGTTCATCGACGAGGCCTATTCGCTCTACAACGCCGGCTATTCGGGCGGCGACGCCTACGGTTCCGAGGCTGTGGCCACGCTGCTGAAGCGGGCCGAGGATGACCGTGAGCGGCTGGTTATCGTGCTGGCCGGCTATCCGGCCGACATGGACCGCTTCCTGCGCAGTAACCCCGGTCTCGCGTCCCGGTTCAGTGTCCGCATCGGGTTCCCCAGCTATTCGCCCGACGAGCTGTGCCGGATCGCGGGCGTGATCGCGGAGCAGCACGGTGACTCGTTCGAGCCGGACGCGCTGCCGGTCCTCGCCGAGATCTTCCACGCCGCGGCCGCGCGCGGGCAGATCGACGAGCTGGGCAACGGCCGGTTCGCCCGCAGCCTGTTCGAGCGGGCCTGCGCGGCCCGGGACCTGCGGGTGGCGGACCTGGACGAGGACGCGAGCGCCGCCGACCTCACCACCGTGTCCGCGGCCGACCTGCGCGGCGCGTTCCGCGAGCTGGGCGGGCCGCCGCCGGGATGAGCCGCGGCGGCCGGGACGCCGGGAGGATCAGGCCGGGCCGGAGGCCGCTGCTCAGTCGGCCGGACCCGGTGGTCAGTCGGCCGGGCCCGGGGGCAGGTCATGGAGCGCGGCGATCAGGCTGGCCTGGTCGCCCCCGCTGTCCCGGATGACGTACATCAGCGTGTGCAGCACCGCATGCCGGTCCTCGCCCCGGTCCAGCAGCCGCTGCGCGGCCTCCCACAGTTCGGGCGGGTCATCCCGCCACAGCCGGTCCGCCAGCGCGAGATGCCGGTCAATGTGCAGCGGGCCGCTCGGCCGCCCGTTCGCGTCGTTGTGGTCGGCGGCCAGCAGCGTGCGCCGGTCCGCCTCCGCGGCCGGGTCCAGCCCGGCCAGGTCGGTGCCGCCGAACATGCCGCGCAGCACCGGGAAGGCAAACGCCCGGCGGGGCAGTGCCTCCAGGTCATCGTCCGGCAGCAGCCGGGACACCAGCGCCGCGTCCAGGCCGAACGCCGTCGGATCCCGGTAGACCTGGGCGAACGTGCCCATCGAGTCGAACACCGCGTCCAGGGTCTCAGCGATCATCTCGGCGGCCAGACCCTGGCGCCGCCCGGCCCAGCGCACCCACGCGGCCAGCACGTGCGGCATCGCGTGCTGCTCGGCCGACAGCAGCAGCACCTTGCGCGGCAGCCAGTCGAGCAGGAACGTGGCGACCTTCGCCGGGCTCATCCGCAGCGGCCGCCCGAAGTCACGGTCGCAGCCGTAGTCGATGATGTGGTCCGCGCAGCGGCTGGCCGCACGGGTGTCGGACAGGTCTTCCGCCTCGTCCGAGGCCAGGAACCCGGCCACCAGCATGGCCCGGCGATCCCGGGTCCAGGCGTGCCGGCGCGCCGTGGCCGCACCCCAGCCCGAGCCGTGCCCCGTGTTCCAGGGCCCGGTGTTCGAGAGCCCCGGGCTCCACGGGGCCGGGCTGTTAGCGCTCGCACGGCCGGCCCGGTTGCGGGCCCCGTACCCCGGCCGGGCGGGGGGCAGCGTGCGGATCCGGGCCCGGATGAACGCGTGATAGGACGCGAACGAGTCGCTCGGCGGCGGTCCCTGCCCGGCCTCGGTCACGGTCAGGGCCGTCTCCAGCAGGCGCCGCGCCTGCGGGGCTTCCACCTGGCTGAACGTGGCCCGCGCGGGACGATCGCCGTCCTCGGCGCTGGCCGCACGGCAGCGCTCGAGCAGCCGGTCGACCTGGGAGGTTACCCAGCCGTCGCGGAGCATCCCGCCCGCGTTGTAGTCCACCACCATGACCAGGGCGTGCGGTTCTTCCCCCGCGTAGCTGTACACGCAGACGACCTCGTCGCGGTCACCGAACGCGTCGGAGTTCACGTAGCACTCGCCCGCTGTCACCGCGCCCACGTGCTCGGCCCACGGCGGGCGGACCACGCCGTGCTCGATCAGCGCCAGCGCGGCCGTCTCCGCCTGCATGGCCTGCCGCGGCGTGCCCAGGCAGGCGATGCCGGACAGCAGGGCCAGCGCGGCCGGGCTGCGCTGCTGCGCGGCGTAGCTCACCAGCCCCTCGCCGACGAGTTCCTCGACGTCGCCGTGCGAGCTGCGCGGCGGCCGTTCTCCCCACCAGGTGCCGAGCAGTTCGCTCACCATCAGCTCGGCATCCAGCGGGCTGCGGACCGCCAGCAGCTCACGGGCAGCCCGGAGCATCTCGGCGAACAGCGCGTTCGGTGGGGCGGCACTGGGGAGCACCGAGCGGGTCCCCTTCCCTCGACCTGGGTGGCCCGGCCCGCCGGGGGGCTCTCGTCGTCGGCTTTGCGGGCTCACATTGACAGCTTTCCAGATTCTCGCGGTACCGTGCCACGTCCGCGCCGGATGGTGGCCATGTTTCCGCGTGTGGCAGATATTACGGGCATCCGGGACCGCCGGCGCCGGACATTCGGGGCATCAGGTATCTCACGATCAATGCAATTCCGGGGGCCGGAGCCAGGTTACGGGGTACCCGGCGGCCGTGGCGGGTACGCCGTCACTTCTGTCCAGAAGAACCAGGTCGGCAGGATCCCCTCGGCGCGGCACGATATCGCCTAGGATGTGGGAAGCTCGCCTGCGTGGCCACTGTGGGTGTTCACGGTAAAGGAACGGGGCCGTACCCATGGGCGTGGCATGGTGCTTGTGCGTTCACTGGCCGCGGCGTTGCCGCTAGCCTGCTTGTGTCCGCAGTGAGCGGGAAGGAGCCGTTGCATGGCTCGAGCAGCGGGACTGGAGTGCGATGAGCACTGATACCTCCGTGCCTCAGCCCCGGGTCTCCGGGTTGGACGTGTCTGACTCGGCCCTCCTCGCCACCCTGCTCCGCGAGGCGCCCATCGGCTTCGCGTTCTTCGGCCCCGATCTGCGCGTCCGCCGGATCAACCACGCGCTGGCCCGGCTGGACGGCCTCGACCTGGAAGCGCACCTCGGCCTGCTGCCCTCCCAGGTGTGGCCGGGCACGCTCGCAACCCGGGTCGAGTCGGCCGTGCGCCACGTGCTGGCCGACGGCCAGCCGCTGTACGAGTCGAACCAGCCGGTGGCCGAGGCGGAGCCGGCCCCGGCGGAGCAGCCCGGCCACGGTGAGGGCGTCCCACGCGAGGACGAGGACCGGCAGTGGGCGTTCTCGTGGTTCCCCTCGCACGACCCGGACGGGAACATCGCCGGCGTGGCGCTGATCGCGGTGGACGTCACCGACCGGCAGAACTCGGCGGAGGCGGTCCGCCGCAGCGAGGAGCGGTACCGCTCACTGGTGCAGGCCGGCGCCCAGGTCGTCTGGGTCACCACGCCCACCGGCCAGATCGCCGAGGATTCGCCCGAGTGGCGCTGGATAACGGGCCAGAGCCTGGAGGAGTACCTGGGCCATGGCTGGCTGGACGCGATTCACCCCGAGGACCGTGAGCGGGTGGAGCGGGAATGGCGGGAATGCGTCCGCGCCGGGAAAGTATTCGACAGTCGTTACCGGGTGCGCACCAAGACCGGCTCATACCGGCATTACGACGTGCGGGCCGTCCCGATTGAGCGGGACGGAAAGATCATCGAATGGGTGGGCGCCAGCACCGACGTCACTGGGCAGCGCGAGGCCGAGGAGATGCGCGGCCGGCTGACCGAGCAGCTGTCCGCCGCCGCGCTGCGCACCGCCCGGCTGCAGCAGGCCACGTCTATGCTGGCCGAGGCGCTGACCGTGCTCCAGGTCGTCGAGGTCATCACTGAGGTCGGGCGGTCGGCGATCGGCGCCGAGCGGTCGGCGGTGGCCTTGCTGGACCGGGAGCGGCTGCAGCTGCACACGATCAACCCGCTCGGGCTCCCCGATGTCCCCGGCGGCCCTACCGGTGACATGCCGCTGGACGCGCCGAGCGTGATGACCCTGGCCATCACGTCCCGGCGGCCCGTGCTGGTGGAGAACCCCGAGTCGCTGCGGCGGCAGTTCGAGGGGACGACTGACGTCGACGTTTTCGTCGCGCACAGCGACGAGCGGGCCTGGGTCGGGCTGCCCCTGCTCGCGGCGGGTGCGCCCCTCGGGGCGCTGCGGTTCTCGTTCACCAAGCCGCGGCAGATCACCGAGGAGGAGCGGGTCTTCCTGGAGGCCCTGGCCGGGCAGTGCGCGCTGGCCCTGGAGCGGGCTTCCCTGTTCGAGCGCGAGCACACCACGGCGGAGACCCTGCAGCGAAGCCTGCTGCCGGACCGGCTGCCCAGCGTCCCTGGCATCATCCTGGAGGCCCGCTACCTGCCGGTCACCCGGAACATGGAGATCGGCGGCGACTGGTACGACGCGTTCCGGCTGCCCGACGGCAGGCTCGCCGTCGCCGCCGGGGACGTCATGGGCAAGGGGCTGACCGCGGCGGCCGGGATGGGCCGGGTCCGGAACGCGCTGCGCGCCCTGGCCCTGACCGACCCGCGGCCTGCCGCGGTGCTGGCCGGCCTGGACCGGCTGTTCACCGCGACCGAGCTGGACGAGCAGGTGACCACCGTGGCGTACCTGGTCGTGGACCCGGTCACCGGGGAGGGCCTGGCCGGCAACGCGGGGCACCTCCCGCCGCTGCTGCTGTCCAGGGACGCCCCGCCGCGGCTGGACACCACCGAGGCGGGCACGCCGCTGGGCTGGGCCTGCCCGCGGCAGCAGTACGTGTTCCGGCTGCCGCCGGGGACCACCGCCGTGCTCTACTCCGACGGGCTGGTGGAGAACCGCAGGCGCGGCCTGGACTCGGGCCTGGACGAGCTGGTGTCCGTGGCGGCGCAGGCCCGGCCAGGAATGGTTGAGGACCCGGCCAGGTTGCTGGAATACCTGGTCGACCGGATGCTCACCGGTTACGAGCAGGACGACGACGTCACCGTCCTCGTGCTGCATGTGCCCCGGCGGGACGGCCCAGCGCCGCAGCGCCCGCCGGGAGGTGTCATTCCCGCGGCACGGAGGGGTAAAGCATGAGAAAGGGCAGTGCTGACCTGGGTGTGCGCCCGGTCACCGGGATCTGCGCCGCGCCGCCAGCCGCGGCAGCGGTTCGAGCCACCCGCAGACTCCGCCTAAGGTTGTGGTTGGGAGCCGGTCCTGTCGGGGCCGTGGGGTCAAGCGGCCCGGATATGGCTTCCGGCTTGGTCCCAGCAGCGGGTTGCACGAGGTAGGGTCCATTTTCCCGCTCATGAACGCAGGAGAGGTGTCTGTGTCGCCTGCCAGTTCGTGCAGTCAGGTGTCGTGCGCGGCTCGGCAGGCCGCCGTCCAGCGAAGGAAGGGGTGACCGCCGGTGGGAAGCGCGGCGCGCTCCGCAGCGCGGAGGCAGCCAGGGCCGGAAGGCCAGGGCGGACGGGGGCAGGCTTCCCGGCGTCCTGGACCTGCTGATCCCGCCAGTGCGCGGGCGGACCGGACGGTCACGCTCGTGGAGACGAACGGGACGGCCCAAGGGCAGGAGGCTCCGGCATCGCCGGAGCGTGACGACGCCGCCAGGTCCCGGCGGCGCACGAAGAACTCTGGTGGGCGAGGCGAGGCGCGGAAGGCCACAGGCCGGTCGGGCAACGGCTCGGCACCGGGAGGCCAGGGGGGTTCAGGCATAGTGAGTGAGGATCCGGACCTGGCCGCAACGGGTAATGAGACGGTTGGCCTGGCGGAGGTGACAGACCTGACGGACGTCGCGGAACTAGACGCCGACGTGGATCCCGGAGATGTCGATCTGGCCGAGGGAGCCATCGACACCGCCGAGCTCGACGACCTGGAAGTGGACCTCGAGGTCGAGGTCGTCGAGGCGGACGAGGACGTAGCCGACGAAGAATCGGCCGACGACGAGCTCGACGACTCGGCCGCCGGTGACGGCACTGCCGGTGACGGCGCCGCCGGCGGCGGCCCAGCGGGCCGGGCGCCGGCCGTGGTGGTAGCCGAGACGGCCGCCAAGCCAGCCGCCGAGGAGGAGTTCGTCTACGGGGACGACGACGATGACCTTCCGGCCGCCCAGGTGGCGTCGGCGGGCGCGACCGCGGACCCGGTCAAGGACTACCTGAAGCAGATCGGCAAGGTGCCGCTGCTCAACGCCGAGCAGGAAGTCGAGCTGGCCAAGCGCATCGAGGCCGGGCTGTTCGCCGAGGAAAAGCTCGCCGAGGGCATGGGCGGCCCCGAGTCGTCCGGGCGGCTGGACATGGAGTGGATCGCCGAGGATGGCCGCCGGGCCAAGAACCACCTCCTCGAGGCCAACCTGCGCCTGGTCGTATCGCTGGCCAAGCGGTACACCGGCCGCGGCATGCTGTTCCTGGACCTGATCCAGGAAGGCAACCTGGGCCTGATCCGCGCGGTCGAGAAGTTCGACTACACCAAGGGCTACAAGTTCTCCACCTACGCCACCTGGTGGATCCGCCAGGCCATCACCCGGGCCATGGCCGACCAGGCCCGCACCATCCGCATCCCGGTGCACATGGTCGAGGTGATCAACAAGCTGGCCCGGGTGCAGCGGCAGATGCTGCAGGATCTCGGCCGGGAGCCTACTCCCGAGGAACTGGCCGCCGAGCTTGACATGACCCCCGAGAAGGTCATCGAGGTGCAGAAGTACGGCCGGGAGCCGATTTCGCTGCACACCCCGCTCGGCGAGGATGGAGACAGCGAGTTCGGTGACCTGATCGAGGACTCCGAGGCTATCCAGCCCGGCGAGGCGGTCAGCTTCACCTTGCTCCAGGAGCAGCTGCACTCGGTGCTCGACACCTTGTCCGAACGGGAGGCCGGAGTAGTCTCCATGCGGTTCGGCCTGACCGACGGCCAGCCCAAGACCCTCGACGAAATCGGTAAGGTCTACGGCGTGACGCGCGAGCGCATCCGGCAGATCGAGTCGAAGACCATGTCCAAGCTGCGCCACCCGTCCCGGTCCCAGGTACTGCGCGACTACCTCGACTGAGGCTCCGGCCCAGCTGAACGCAAACGGCTGGCCGCTGACCAGAGAATTCCTGGTCAGCGGCCAGCCATTTAAGTTTAGGGGCCAATCTGCGGGAATCACCCGGCGGCGCCCGGACGCGGCCCGGCCACACTGCCGGCGCCGACGTCAGGCCGGGTAATCGAGGCGGCCCGTGGGCGGGGACACCCGCGGGTCGCGACCCTGACTACCCTTCGCGCCGTGTCCCGCCCGGTGCCAGTCGCTCCGTCTCGTCCTGAATCTCGGCTCCCAGCTTCGCGAGCGCCTCAAGATGCTGCCGGCTGTGATGGGCACAGAACAGGAGCT
>JAOPYP010000207.1 GCA_025964635.1 Actinomycetes bacterium
GGCGATCCGGCGCGGCGTGAACACCGCGGCGAGGCCGTCACGGCCGTTCAGCATGCGCAGTCCTGGCCGTGACCCGGCTCGAACGTCCGGGCCAGCTCCTTCGGGGAGAACTCGGAGGTCCGCACGCTGAGCGGGTCAACCGAGCGGACCGCGGCCAGCTCGGACGCCGACGGCGGCGGGACCGTGCGGAGGTCCCCGGCGACCTGCAGGTCGAAGCCGGTGGCCCCGCGGACCTCGGCCACGGTGACGTCCGGGAACACCTGCACCAGCCGGGCCTGTCCCTGCGGGTAGTCGAACACGCCCAGCTCGGTGACCAGCCACTGCGGCCCGCCGCCGGTGAAGCCGAGCTCGGCCCGGGTGCCGAGCCGGGTCCGGTGGCCCATGTCGGTGACGAAGTCGCAGTCGCGGACCAGGGTCCGGCCGCTGCGGTGCCGGGTCGTCCACACCGTGAGGTGGCCGATGGTGGCGGACAGGTTGCAGCCGCCGCCCCCGCCACCGAGCTTCACCTTCGGCGGCCCGCCGTCGCGAGCGGCCGTGCCGATCGCGGTGACGTTGGTGTTGCCATACCCGTCGATCTGCCCGCCGGACAGGAACATCCGGTCCACGTCGCCGCGGACCGCGGCGTCGAAGAATTCCTCGAACCGCATGCTGTACGCCGCGCCGCGGCGCAGGCTGGCGTCGTTGCTGGTGGGCGGGATGAACGGCGGGTCGGGGTTGATGGCGTACATGGCCCCTTCGACCAGCAGGATGTCCCGCGCGTGGGTGCGCCGGGCCACGTGCATCGCCACCTGCGCGCACGGGCTGCCAAACCCGTGGAACACGGTCTCCCGGGGCCGGATGGTCCGGGCCAGCGCCACCACGAACCACTCGTCGATCGTCCAGCTCATGAAGACTCTCCCGCGCGTGAGAACAGCTCCTGCCACGTCTCGGTGGACCGGGACCAGTCGGCCAGCTGGGTGAGCCGGTCGGCGCCGAGCGCGCCCCGGTAGCTCTCCTCGCTGTCCAGCACGTAGGTCGCCAGGTACTTCTCCAGGTCCTCCGGTCCGGACTGGGCCGCCGCCACGTACTCCTGCAGGTGGCTGCGGTCGTACGCGTAGCGCGGGTAGCAGGACGACGGATGCGCCCCGAACGGGACGTGGGCCACGGCCGCCACCAGGTGCGCGGGGATGATGACGCCGGCCGCGATCACCTGCTCGGTGGACACCAGCTCGTCCACGGTCGCGACGACCGTCTGCGACGCGGACGCGAACCTCTCATCCAGGACGTACGGCTGCTCCAGGTGCAGGTTGCCGTAACGATCCCCGGACGGCGCGTGCAGCAGCGTCACGTCCGGGCGCAGCGGCGGCACCGCAACCAGCGTCTCCCCGGTGAACGGGCAGGTGACCTCCGCGTACTCCGGGTGCAGCCGGACGATGTCCGAGCCGCGGACCCCGCGGACCGGCAGGAACGGCACCCCCATCTCGGCGGCCCGCAACTGGGCCAGGATCGTGGCGCAGCAGCTCTCCGCCACCTCGATCGTGCCTTCCTCGGCGGCCCGGCGGTAGGCGGGGGCCAGCCCGAGGTCCTGCTCGAACCCCACGTAGCTTTCCTCGCACCGGCGGACCGCCCCCGCCCCGACCAGCATGTCCACGTCGATGCTGTGCGCCGACCCGACCAGGTGCAGCCCCGTCCGGCGCTGCCGGACCAGCTCCCGGACCAGGGCCATGGGCAGCCGCGCGGACAGGCCACCGCCCAGCGCGATAAGGGCACCGTCGCTGACCAGGGCGGCCGCGTCGGCCAGGCTGGCCCGCTTGTCGGCTGGCGGGTGCAGGCTCATGGGGATCCTCCAGCGGTAAGGGCGGCCAGCCCGCGGGCGGCCTTGATCGCCGCAGCCAGCACGGGGTCGTACACCGGCGCGAACGGCGGGGCGTAGCTGAGGTCGAGCGCCGCCACGTCGTCCACGGTGAACCCGGCGTGCAGCGCGGTGGCCAGGACATCGACGCGCTTGGCCGCGCCTTCGCGGCCCGCGATCTGCCCGCCGAGCAGCCGCCCGTCCCGGGTGTGCACCAGCCGGACGTGCAGCGGCGAGCCCCCCGGGTAGTACTTGGCCCGGGACCGGGAGACCTCGTCGGTCGCCACCGCGTCCAGGCCGGCCGCCTGCGCGTCGGCCAGCCCCAGTCCGGTGCGGGCCACCTCCAGGTCGAACACCTTGACCACCGCCGTGCCGACCACGCCGCGGAACGCGGCGGTCCCGCCGGCGGCCACCGTCCCGGCCACCCGGCCCGTTTTGTTGGCGGCGGGTCCGAGCGGGACCCAGGCGGGGCGGCCCAGCACCAGGTGCGGCAGCGCGACCGCGTCCCCGGCGGCGAACACGTCCGGCAGCGAGGTGCGCATCCCCGCGTCCACCACCACCGAGCCGTCGGGCAGGTGCCCGGCGCCCGCCTGGATCAGCAGGTCCGTGGCCGGGCGGACGCCGACCGCGATGACCACCAGGTCGGCGGGGATCTCCCCTCCGTCCACGACCGCGGTCAGGCTGCCGGCGGGAGTGCTGCCCTTGTCCACCGCCTCCAGCCGTGCGCCCAGCCACAGCCTCGTGTGCCGTTCCAGCTCGGCCTGGGCCAGCGCGGCGATCGGCTCGTCCACGGTGCCCAGGACCCCGGGCAGCGCCTCGACCACGTCCACGGCCACCCCCGCGCAGACCAGCGCCTCCGCGGCCTCGAGACCGATGTACCCGGCGCCCACCACGACCGCGCGGCGGATCGTGCCGCTGGCGAGCAGCCGCCGCAACCCGATCGCCTCGTCCAGGGACCGGATCGTGAACACGTGAGGCTCGTCGAGTCCGGGCACCGGCGGGCGGACTGGGTCGGCGCCGCTGGTCACTACCAGTGCGTCGTAGGTCAGGGATTCCTGGTCCTCGGCCGCGCCGGTCCCGGCGGCCAGCCGCACCTGCCGGGCGCCCGGATCGATCGCGGTGACCCGGGTGCGCAGCCGCAGGTCGATGCCGCGCTTCTCGCGGAACGTGGACGGGGGATAGGCGACCAGGTCCTCCGCCTCCGGCACGATGCCGCCCAGGTAGTACGGAATCCCGCACATGCCGTAGGCGGCGAAGCCGCCCGCTTCGCAGACGACCACCTCGAGGCCGGGGTCGACGCGCCGGGCCGCCGAGGCGGCCGACATCCCGGCGGCACCGCCGCCGATCACCACGAGCCGTGCCACCCGTGCTCCCATCACCTCGACACCCGGTCATCCGAGCATGCGGGCCGCGCCGCCGCGGCGGTCAGGTCATCCCGGGACAAAGAAGCGGGGCAGGCTCGACCCGCCAGAACAATGGAATCGGCGCCTAAGGGCGTCACGCTGGGCAGCATGACGGAGCGCAGCAGCAGCAAGCAGGGCCCCGTGGTGGCTAACCCCGCGGTGGCCAACCCCGTGGTGGCCGACACTGTGGCGGCCAGCCCGGCGGCCAGTGAGGTGGCGGCGGTCGTGGACCGGGCTCGCGCGGCCGCCCGGGCCATCGAGTCCTACACCCAGGAGCAGGTGGACGAGCTGGTCACGGCCGTGGCCTGGGCCGTGGTGCGCAAGGACCACGCCGAGGCGCTGGCCCGGCTCGCGGTGGACGAGGGCGGGTTCGGCAACTACGCCGACAAGGTCGCGAAGATCAGCAAGCGGGTGACCGGTGTGCTGGCCGACATGACCGGGCTGCGCACCGTCGGGGTCGTGGAGGAGCTGCCCGCCGCCGGGCTGGTGAAGATCGCCAAGCCGGTCGGGGTGGTCGCGGCGCTGATCCCGACCACGGGCCCGGACGCGACCCCGCCGGTCAAGGCGCTGTTCGCGCTCAAGGGCCGGAACGCGATCATCTGCGCGCCGCACCCGCGGACCACGGGGGCCACCGAGGCCGTGGTCGGGTTCATGCGGGCCGCGTGCGAGCAGGTCGGCGCGCCCGCGGACCTGGTCCAGTCGCTGCCCGCGCCGTCGCTGCCGAAGACCCAGGAGCTGATGCGCCAGGCCGACCTGATCGTCGCGACCGGCGGCGCGGGCATGGTGCGCGCCGCGTACAGCTCAGGCACCCCGGCCTACGGGGTAGGAGTGGGCAACGCCGTGCACGTGGTGGACGAGACCGCCGACCTGGCCGACGCGGCCTCGGCCATCCTCACCGCGAAGACCTTCGACAACGCCACCAGCTGCCTGGCTGACAATGCGCTGGTCGTGCACGCGGACGTGTACGACGAACTGCTCTGGCGGCTGACCGAGGCCGGCACGCACCAGTGCGACCCGCAGCAGAAGGAGGCGCTGCGCCAGGTGATGTGGCCGGACGGCGGCCCGGTGCCCACGGTCGCCGTGGTAGCGAAATCCGCGGCGCACATCGCGGGGCTGGCCGGCTTCGAGGTCGATTCAGCCTGCCCGATGCTCCTGGTCGAGGAGACGGGCACCGGTCCGGATCATCCGTTCTCCGGCGAGAAGCTGTCCGTGGTGCTGGCCCTCTACCGCTACGAGGGCGACATCAGCGCGGCCGCCGAGCTGGTCAACGCGATCACCGCCTACCAGGGGCTCGGTCACACCTGCGGCATCCACACCAGCTCGGATGCGAACGTGGAGCGGCTGGCCCTGACGACCCGGACGGCCCGGGTGCTGGTGAACCAGAACCTCAACGAGGGCGCGGGGAGCCCGCGCAACGGCCTGCCATTCACGCTCAGCCTCAGCTGCGGCACGTGGGGCGGCAACATCACCACCGAGAACGTCAACGCGAGGCACTTCGTCAACCTCACCTGGGTGTCCCGGCCCATCGAGCCGAGGACGATCAGCGAGGAAGCGCTGTTCGGCGCGCACTGGCACGCCTACGGCCGCTGAGCCACCGGGGCAGCCCGGCCCTGGTCAGGCGGGCGCGGCGGTGGCCGCGATCCAGGCCAGCACCAGGGCCTCCTCCTGCCATGCGTCGTACCGGCCGCTGCGCCCGCCGTGCCCGGCTGCCATCTCCGTCTTCAGCAGGAACGGGCCGCCCGGTGCCTCCGCCTGGAGCCGGGCGATCCACTTCGCTGGCTCGGTGTAGAGCACCCTGGTGTCGTTGAGGCTGGTGACCGCGAGCACGGGCGGGTAGTCCCGGTCGGTCCTGATGTTCTCGTACGGCGAGTATGACTTCATGTACCGGTAGACCTCGGGGTTGTGCAGTGGGTCGCCCCACTCCTCCCACTCGGTCACCGTGAGGGGCAGGGACGGATCCAGGATGCTGGTCAGCGCGTCCACGAACGGGACCTGGGCCACCACGGCGCCGAAGGCGCCGGGGTCGATGTTCAGCGCCGCCCCCACCAGCAGGCCGCCGGCCGAGCCACCGCGCGCCACCAGGCGCTGCGGCGACGTCCAGCCCTCGCTGACCAGATGCCGCGCGCACGCCACGAAGTCGGTGAACGTGTTGATCTTGTTCAGCATCTTGCCGTGGTCGTACCACCGGCGTCCCAGTTCGCCCCCGCCGCGGATGTGGGCGATCGCGTAGCCGAACCCCCGGTCGAGGAGGGACAGCCGCGGGATGGAGAAGCCGGGATCGATCGAGGCCTCGTAGCTGCCGTACCCGTACAGCACGAACGGCGCGCGGCCGTCGCGCGGCGTCCCGGCCCGGCAGACCAGCGAGATTGGGACCTGGGTGCCGTCCGGCGCGGTCGCCCACAGCCGGTGCTGCTCGTAGTCGGCCGGGTCGTACTCGGCCCCGCCCGGCAGGGGCAGCACCGGGCGCCGCCGCAGCAGGGTCAGGTCGCCCGTCTGCGTGTCGCAGTCGTAGACCGAGTCCGGGGTCACCAGTGAGCCGTAGCCCAGCCGGTAAGCCCGCGCGCCGTACTCGGGATTCGCCCCGGGCGAGACCCGGTAGACCGGCTCGGGGAAGGCGATCTCGTGCTCGCTGCCGCCGGACCGCAGCACCCGCAGACCGGTCAGCCCGTCCCGGCGCAGGTGGACGACGAGGTGGTCAGCGAACGCGTCCACGCCGAGCAGCCGGGTGTCGGCGCGGTGGCGCACGACCGGCGTCCAGGCCGCGGGACCGGACAGCGGCGCCTGGGCCAGCTCGACCTGGGCCAGCTCGAAGTTCTCCGCGTGGTCGTTGTGCAGGATCAGCAGCCGGTCGACGCCCGCGGTCACCTGGTGCTCGACCTCGTACTCGACGCCCTGGCGCCGCGGGGCCACGACTGTGAACTCCCCGCCCGGCTGCGCGGCGTCCAGCAGCCACACCTCGCTGGTCAGCTTGCTCGAGGCGGAGATGACCAGGAAACGCTCGCTGCGGGTCAGCCCGACGCCGACCCAGAACCGCTCGTCCGCCTCCTCGAACACGACCAGGTCCTCGGTGGCCGGGGTGCCGATGAGGTGCCGCCACACCCGGTACGGCCGCCACGCCTCGTCCACGGTCACATAGAACAGGGCCGAGCCGTCGGCCGACCACGCGCCGCCGTAGAACGTGCCGGGGATCTCGTCGGGCGCCGTTTCCCCCGAGGCCAGGTCCTTGACCCGCAGGGTGAACCGCTCGCTGCCGGCGAAGTCGGTGGAGTAGGCGAGCAGCCGCCCGTCGGGGCTCACGCTGAACGCGCCGAGGGAGAAGAACTGCCCGTCGCCGGCCAGCGCGTTCCCGTCGAGCAGGACCTCCTCGCCGTCCAGCGGCCCCCCGTCCAGCCGCCCGTCGTCCCCGGTCCCTGGCGGTCCCGTGTCCGCCGGCCGGACGGCCCGCCGGCAGTGCAGCGCGTACTGCTTCCCCTCGACCGTCCGGGAGTAGTACCACCAGCCTCCCTTGCGGGAGGGCACGGACAGGTCGGTCTCCTGGGTCCGGGCCTTGATCTCGCCGAAGATCGTGTCGCAGAGGGGGGCCTGGGCCGCCGTCATCGCCTCGGTGTAGGCGTTCTCGGCGTCCAGGAAGGCGATCGTTTCCGGGTTCTCCTTGCCGGCCAGCCAGGAGTACTCGTCGATCACGGTGTCGCCGTGATGGGTGCGCTCGGCGGGGACCCGGGCCGCGGCCGGGGGAGCCGCCACACCTGGCTCAGCGGTCACGGTCAGCTGTCACGGTCCAGCCGGCTGGCCAGGAACTCGTCCGGGTCCAGGTAGTACGGGTTGTCGATGACCATGCCGCCGAGGAGCGCCTTGGGGTGGGTCTTCAGCACGTCCATGATCAGGTCCCCGGAGCACCGGGTCAGGTCGTAGAGGCAGAGGTTGACCTGGGGGAAGTTCGACATGATCCGGTTGAGCTCGGATTCGTAGCCCATCAGGTCGCTGACCACGCCCTCGTCGCGGTGCGCCCAGCTCATGTCGCCGATGTTGCGGGCCCGCACGGGACCGTCCGGGCGGGGGCGCTCCCCACCCGGGCTCTGGCGGGCCTTGCCCTCCCAGAACCTCAGCATCCGCTCGGGCAGGAAGCCGCCGTCGGCCAGGTAGGTGCCGTAAGCGTCGAGCACCTCGAGCTGGCGGTCCGCCACGTAGGGGTCCACCTCGATGTGCTCGGACATGCTGGCCAGCACGTCATCCGGGGTGCAGCTGTCCACCACGCACGTGCACTTGTCGCCCGCCTTGAGCCCTTCGACCAGGAAAGGGATCAGGATCTCGTCGCGCTCGGAGGGCTGGCGGTAGAACCCGCAGATGTGATCCCCCACGCGCAGCTGCAGGCCCAGCCCCTCACGGGCCACCTCTGCGGTCATACGCCCTCCCCTGGAGCCCGGCCCCAGGTGACACCTGCCACCTGGGGCCGACGTTACAGCGTCGGAGCGTGCTCCGACAGTGCTGTCAGAGCGTGCTGCGCCCGGTGCTGTCAGAGCGTGCTCCGACGGTGCTGTCAGAGCGTGCTGCGCACGGTGGCGGCCGCCTGCCCCATGTTGCGCAGCTTGGCGTAGGCGGCGGTCCGGCTGAAGTAGCCCAGCCCGCAATCCGGGGCGACCAGCAGCCGGTCGGCCGGCACGACCTCCAGCGCGCGCCGGATCCGCCCCTCGATCTGCTCGGCCGTCTCCACCTGGAGGTTTTTCGCGTCCACCACACCCACGCCGAGCACCTTGTCGGTGGGGAAGTCGCGGAACGCCTCCAGCTCGTCGAAGCCCTTGTTGGTGAACTCCAGGTGGATCACGTCGGCGGGCGACTCCTTGAACAGCGGCATCATCTCCGCGGCGTGCCCGTCGAACACGTCCCGCTGCCCGTCCACGCTGCCGTAGCAGATGTGCCAGAACTTGATCGCGTCCACGCCGTCGAACATGATGTTCTGCATCTCGATCTGCCACATGTCCTGCGTGTACGGGGCGAGCACGTCGATCAGCTGTACCGCTTCCAGGCCCATGCTGACCAGGTACTTCAGTTCCTGGTTCATGGCCACGGCCAGGTCCCGGGCTACCGCTACCTGGTCGCCGTAGTACTCGTCCTTGACGATGATGCTCTGCTGCGCCGGGCCGAGGAACGCCACCTTGAACGGCTTGTCGGTGACGTCCTGCATGGTCATGACCACGCTCTCGAAGATGGGCCGCTCCCAGGTGATCTTGCCCTTGACCACGGCCTGGTAGAACGGCCGGTACTTCGGCCCGTCACCGGGGGGCCCGTACGGGGCGAACCCGCCGAGGTTTTCCGGGATGAAGTGGAAGATCGGCTCCAGCTGGAAGCCGGGCGCCTCCCACTCGTAGTACTGGGCGCCGTCGCACAGGATGTCGAGCCCGGCCTTCTCCTGCTCGTGCGCGCAGATATGGCAGGCGTCCTCGTAGGCCACCCGCTTGTTGTGGCTGCGGTAGACCGGCTCGCTCAGCGAGCCGAGCACCCGGCCCTGCAGCCAGTGCGGCCGGGGGAACGCCGATACCGCCGAGACGGGCAGCAGGACGTCTTCTCCGCGAATCTCCATTGATCTCAGCCTTTCTGCTGACGGGTACTGCTCTGCTAGCTGGTCTGCTGGGGCTAGCCGGTACTGCTGAGTGGGCGGCTGGCGCCCAGCACGCCACGCACCGCCCCGGCGATCCGGGACACCGACACGTCCACCTCGGCCTCGAGGGACGCGGCCACCGGCAGCGGCACGTTGCCGCCGCTGACCCGGGTGACCGGGGCGGCCAGGTCGCCGAACGCCTCCTGCGCCGCGATCGCCGCGATCGAAGCGCCCCAGCCGAGCTGGCCGGGGTTCTCCTCGGCCACCACCAGCCGCCCGGTGCGGGCGACCGAGCTGAGCACCGCGGCCGCGTCCAGCGGCACCAGCGTCCGCAGGTCGATGACCTCGGCCTCGATGCCCTCCGCGGCCAGCTCGTCCGCCGCGGCCAGGCAGGTGCCGACCGTGATGGACAGCCCGACGAGGGTCACGTCCCGCCCGGCCCGGACGGTGCGGGCCTGGCCCAGCGGCAGCACGTGCTCACCGTCGGGCCCGGTGTCGGGCATGGCCTCCTTGCGGCCATACAGCGCCTTGTGCTCGAAGACCACGACCGGGTCGTCATCCCGGATGGCCGCGGCCAGCAGCCCGAACGCCTCGGCAGGGCCGGCTGGTGAGGCGATCTTCAGGCCGGGCACGGTCATGGCCCAGTTCTCCACGGACTGGCCGTGCTGGCTGCCGAACCCCAGCCCGCCGGAGCCGTTCGCGCCGCGCAGCACCAGCGGCAGGCTGACCTGGCCGCCGGTCATGTAGCGGACCTTCGCGATCTCGTTGGCCACCTGGTCCCAGCAGGTCGCGTAGAAGTCGGCGAACATGATCTCGGCGACCGGCCGCAGCCCGGCCATGGCCGCGCCCATGGCCGCGCCCGCGATGGCCTGCTCGGAGATCGGCGTGTCCCAGACCCGGTCCGCCCCGAACCGCTCGCGCAGCCCCCCGGTGGTCTTGAACACCCCGCCGGAGGCAACGTCCTCGCCGAGCAGCACGACCCGGTCGTCCCGGGCCATCTCCTGGGCCAGCGCGGCCGCGACGGCCTGCCGATAGGTCAGTTCCGCCATTGCCAGCTCCCGTCGCTCCACACGTCGGTCCAGGCCCCGGCGGGGTCCGGCGCGGGACGGGCCAGCACCTGCCGGGCCAGCTCGGCCAGGTCGGCCTTGATCCGTGCGTCGATCTCGTCCAGCTTCCCGGCGGCCGTGCCCTCCGCGGTCAGCGTCGCGCGGGTGCGCAGCAGCGGGTCCCGCTCGCGCCACCGCGCGACTTCCTCCGCCGGGCGGTACGCGCCCCCATCCGCGGCCGAGTGGCCCTTGAGCCGGTAGGTCTGCGCCTCGACCAGGCTCGGCCCGTGCCCGTCCCGGGCCGCGCGGACCGCGTCGCCGACCACCTCCCGGACCGCGGCGACGTCGTTCCCGTCCACCACGATCCGGTCCAGCCCGTAGGCGGCGGCCCGGTCGGCGGCGGGCAGCGCGACCGGGATCACGTCCCCGATCGGGGTGTACTCCATGTACCAGTTGTTCTCGCACACGAACACGACCGGCAGCCGCCACACCGCGGCCAGGTTGACCGCCTCGTGGAACGCCCCGATGTTGGTGGCCCCGTCGCCGAAGAAGCACACGGTGACCTGCCCGGTGCGGCGGATCCGGGCCGCCCAGGCCAGCCCGCAGGCAACCGGCAGGTGCGCGCCGACGATCGCGTAGGAGCCGTAGTAGCCGTGCTCGACGCTGGTGATGTGCATGGACCCGCCCTTGCCGCCGCAGATCCCGCCCTCGCGGCCGAGCAGCTCGGCCAGGACCGCGTCGGCCGGGGCGCCGCGGGCCAGCGCGTGCGCATGGCCCCGGTAGGTACCCAGCGAGTAGTCGCCGGGGCGGAGCACGGACGCGGCCCCGACCGCGACCGCCTCCTGGCCGAGCCCGAGGTGGACCGGGCCGTGGATCAGCCCTTGCCGGTACAGCGAATCGGCCCGCTCCTCGAAATGCCGCAGGAAACACATCTGCTCGAACAGTTCCAGGTCATCGGGGACGCCCATGATCTGGACGCTACGGTGGCGCCGCGGACCCGGCCTCGTCCTGGCAGGCCTAACTGAGCCCCGGGCCTGCAACACGCAGGCTCAGTGCGCCCCGGGTTCAGCCTGCCGGGTCACCATGGGCTTGCCGGGTCACTGAGGGCCTGCCGGGTCACTGAGGGCCTGCAGGGTCACGTAAGCCCGGGTCGCGAGCTGCAGGTTGAAGTGGATCTCGGGGTTACCCAGATCGAAACCACTCAGCTCGCGGATCCGCTGCAGCCGGTACTTCAGCGTGCTGCGGTGCACAGACAGCGCCCGGGAGGTGGCCTCGTATCCGCCGCCGTGCTGCAGGTACTGGATCAGCGTCTTGA
>JAOPYP010000214.1 GCA_025964635.1 Actinomycetes bacterium
GGCGCCCCGGGATCCGGCCCGGCAGCAGGCGGCCCGGGGGCAGGCTGGGGCGCCGGTTCCTCCGCAGGCCCCGTGGCTGCCCCGTCCGCCGGCCCCGCGCCCCCGTTGGGCACAGTGTCCGGGGCCACGGCGGGATTTTCGTTGCGGCCCTGGTTTTCCTGCTTTTCCTGCACCGGCTGGCCGGCCCCCTCGGCTGCCTGAGTGATGGCCCCCGTACCGTGGCCCGGTGGGACGGAGTCAGCGGCCTGGCCGGTCCCCCAGTGAAGACCGTGCCGCATGCGTCGCCCAATCATGGCTTCATGTAACCAACTACGGTGGACCCATGCGTGTTTACCACGAACGCCTGCGTGTCCCGGTCAGCTGGTGGGTTCTCGGGATGATTTCGGTCCTCATGCTCGGCGCCGGCTTCCTGGCCGGCTTCGACTGGGAGCCCGCGCTGGCCGTGTACGGGATCCTCACCGTGGTCCTAGCCGCGTTCCTGATCGGCTGGGGCCGGCTGCACACCGAGGTGGCTGACGGCGAGCTCCGGGTGGGCCGGGACCGGCTGCCGCTGGCCCTGGCGGGCGAGGTGACCGCGCTGGACGAGGACCAGACCCGGGCGCTCCGGGGGCCGCGCGCCGATCCGGCGGCCTATCTGGTGGCCCGGCCCTACCTGCCCCGGTCGGTGTACATCGCGGTCGACGAGCCGGCCGTCCGCGGGCCGTACTGGCTCATCGGCACGCGCCGGCCGGATGAACTGGCCGCCGCGATCGAGGCCGGCCGGGCCGCTGCGCGAGCCGGCGGCACACCCGTGGGATGATCAGCACGCAGCAAACCGGCGCGCCACGCGGGACCACGGGCGGCCCGGCGGGCATCAGGGAGGATGCATGTCAGACAAGCGCGGGGACGGCGCCACCAAGGCGATGAGCACGGTGGCGGCCCTCGGGGCGGCTTTCGTCGCCCGCAAGGTGGCCACCATGGCCTGGACCAGGGTCACCGGCCATGAGCCGCCGGCCGATCCGGAGGATCCCGCGGTGGGGATGGCCGAGGCGCTCGGCTGGGCCATCGCCATGGGCGTGGTGGTCGGCGCGGTCCGGGTGCTGGCCATCCGGGCGGCGACCAGCCGGTCCCGGCGCGCGGCCGCGGACACGCCGGCTAGCTGAGCCGGCCACTGGCTGAGCCCACCCCTAGCTGAGCCCACCGCTAGCTGAGCCCACCACGGGCGCGCCGGTAGGCCTCACCGAACGTGTCGAGGGTGGCGGCGGGCAGCGGGACGTGCCCGCCGAGCGCCTGGGCGCCCCAGGCCACCTGGGCGCAGTGCTCGGACACCACTGCATAATGCAGCGCCTGCGCCGGGCTGGACGCGACCGTGACCAGGCCGTGGCTGGCCAGCAGCGCGCTGGCCCGCCGGGCGAGTACCGACACGGCGTTCGTGCCGACCCGGGCCGAGCCGCTGATCGCGTAGGGCGACACCGGGATCTCGCCGCCCAGGAAGATAACCGCCTCGTCGATGACGGCGGGGACGGGCTGCCGGGCCGCCGCGAACATGCTCGCGTACAGGGGATGGCTGTGCAGGACCGCTGCTACCTCCGGGAACGCCTGGTAGCAGGCGGTATGCAGCTGGTACTCGGACGACGGCGCGAGGCCGCCCGCGCCGGGGGTGACCGGCTCCCCCGCCATCGTGATGACGACCAGGTCCCCCGGGCCCATGTCCTGGTAGGGCAGGCCGGATGGGGTGATCACGATGGTCCCGCCGTCCAGCCGGGCGGACACGTTGCCGCTGGTCCCCGACGTGAGCCGGTGCTCCAGCATGCCCCTCGTGGCGGCCAGCACGGCCGCCCGGGCTTCTTTTTCCTCACACATGCCCCGATCCTGGCATCCGGGGCCTTGCCTGCCGATGTCCGGGCAGGTCCGGATGCGTGCGAGACTCTGTGCCGTGGCTGCACCTGACCGCTCCCGCCTGTCCTACAAGCTCAGTTACGCGCTGCGGAATCCTGGCCGGGTCCTCCCTTACGCCCGGCGGCGCAGCCGGGACGCGGTCATCGGGATGAAAGCCTCGGATCACATCAGCTACTACCGGGCGGTCATGAAGGCGGAGACCGCCCGCAACCCCGAGACCGCGGTGGGCAGCCCGAGCCACGACTCCTGGCTCAAGGTGGGCCAGCTCCAGTTCGAGTACCTGATCAGGCACGGGCTGCAGCCGGGCGACCGGATGCTCGAAATCGGCTGCGGTGACCTGCGCGCGGGACGGCTGTTCATCGACTATCTCAGCCCGGGCAACTACTACGGCATCGACATCTCGCCGGACATCCTGCTGGCCGCGCAGGAGACCATCGCCCAGGACAACCTCCAGGCCAAGCTCCCCCACCTGGAACTCGTCGATGACCTGAAGTTCCGGTTCCTGCCCGCGGGGCGGTTCACGGTGGTGCACGCGCACAGCGTGTTCAGCCACTCGCCGATCGAGGTGATCGGCGAGTGCCTGGCCCACGTGGGCCGGGTCATGCGGCCCGAGGGCGTGTTCGACTTCACCTTCTGCCGCACCGAGGGCGCGGAGCACCAGGTGCTGCGCGAGGACTTCTACTACCGGACCGAGACGCTCCTCGCGCTGGCCGACGCGAGGGGGCTCGACGCGGAGCTGATGGCGGACTGGGAGGACCTGCCGCA
>JAOPYP010000223.1 GCA_025964635.1 Actinomycetes bacterium
TCAGAACGCGGTCAGGTAGCGGTCCGTCTCCCAGTCGCTGACCTGCGCGTGCCAGGTCAGGAACTCCTCCCGCTTCACCGCACGGTAATACTCGGCCACCTGGTGGGCCGGGGTGGCCGCGCCGTCCAGGCAGCCGCTGATCCGCTCGTCGGCGGCCAGCCCGTCCACCGCGTGCAGCAGGGTGGGCGGCAGCGGCCGCCCGGCGGCGCCGCGCTCGCCCGGGTCCAGGCCGCGGTCGATCCCGTCCAGCCCCGCCGTGAGCAGCGCGGCCATGGCCAGGTAGGGGTTGGCCGAGCCGTCGCAGGCCCGGACCTCGATCCGGTCGCCGTCCGGCACCCTGATCATGTGCGTGCGGTCGTTGCCGCCGTACGTGGCGGTGCTGGGCGCCCAGGTCGCGCCGGAGGCCGGGGCCGACGCGGTGGTCCGCTTGTAGGAGTTGACGGTCGGGGCGACGACGGCGAGCAGCGCGGGCGCGTGGTCCAGGAGCCCGGCGATGAAGCCGTACGCGGTCGCGGACAGGCCGAGCCCGCGCGGGTCCGCCGGGTCCGGGAACAGCGGTTCCCCGTCCCGCCATAGCGACATGTGCATGTGCAGCCCGGTTCCGGTCCGGTCGGTGAACGGCTTGGGCATGAACGTGGCGGTCATGCCGCGCTGCTCGGCGAGCACCTGGACCAGATAACGAAACGCGACCAGGCGGTCGGCCGTCGTCAGCGGGGTCGCGTGGGTGAAATTCTGCTCGAACTGCCCGTTGCCGTCCTCGTGGTCGGTCGCGTAGTTCGACCAGCCCAGCCCGTTGATAGCCGCCGACACCTCGGTCAGGTGCTCGTACATCCGGGTGAGGTCCCGGGCGTCGTAGCACGGCCGGGCCGAGCGGTCCCGCTCGTCGGCCACGGCCAGCCGGCCCGCGTCGTCCCGGCGGACCAGGAAGTACTCGGCCTCCGCGCCGACCTGGGCGGTGAGGCCGCGCGCGGCCAGCTGGCCCAGCACGGCGCGCAGGATGACCCGCGGCGCGAACGGCCACGGCTCGCCCTCCACGAACGGGTCGCAGTGCACCATGGCCAGGCCCGGGCGCAGGAACGACAGGCTGGTGTAGGAGGCCGGGTCGGGCATGGCCATCAGGTCCGGGTCGCTGGGCTGCTGGCCGAGGGCGCCCGCGGCGTAGCCCGCGAACCCGACCCCGTCGGTGGCCAGCATGCCGACCGCCTCGGCGGGCACGAGCTTGGCGCACGGCTTCCCGTTGAGGTCCACGAACGTGGCCAGGATGAAGCGGACCCCGTCCGCGGCCACCCGCTCGGCCAGGCTGGGCGGGTCCGCGGTGGCCGGCTCGGGAGCCGCCCCTGCCCCGTTGGGGGATGACCCGTCCGCCAGGACCGCGCCGGCCCCTGCGGCCTGGGAAGGAATGCCTGGCCCGGAGCTGCCCATGGGACTCCTTGTCTACATCGCGGCGTCTACTGTCACGAATCAACGTCTCCTACGAGTGAACAAGGAAGGCATTTCTGGCACGTACCCGCCTGTAACGCTTTCGTTAACCCAGCCTCCCCCAGGCGGGCCGGATGGCGGCCAGCACCCCGGCGGTGTCGGTCAGATCGGGCAGGACCGCATCGGCCCCGGCGGCCACCAGGTCGGCCACGGAGAACTCCCCTGACGCGACGGCCACCGCCCGGGCCCCGGCCACCCGGGCCGCCTCGACGTCCAGGGGCGTGTCGCCCACCAGCACGGTCGCGGGCCCGCTGAAGTCCGCCCCGTACACCGCCGCGGCGCTGGCCCGCGCCAGCGGCACCAGGTCGGCCCGGATTTCGTGCGCGTCGCCGTAGGCGCCGACCCGCAGGTCCAGGTGCCGGTCCAGCCCCAGGGCACCCAGCTTCACCTCGGCCATCACCCGCATGTTGCCGGTCAGCACCGACTGGACCAGCAGGCCCCCGTCCGCCGCGGCCGCCGCGGTCAGCGCCCGGACCGCCTCGGCCGCTCCCGGCAGCACCCGCCCGTGCTCCCGGACCACGTCCGCGACGTCGGGGGCCACCTGCGCGAGGATGCGCTGGAAGGCGTCCACCTGGGCCCGGGGGTCCGGCACGCCGGCCAGGGCCAGGGTGTGCAGCGCGATGGCCCGGTCGGTCCGGCCGGCCAGGGACGGGGCCACGGGCACGTCGCGGCCGAACATCCGGCCGAATGCCAGCTGGTAGGCCCGCCAGCCCGCGCGGCCCGCGTTGATCAGGGTGTGGTCCACATCCCACAGGACCAGCTGGCCGGGCACGTCGCGACGGTACCGCATCAGGGGGCATCACGAGCATCCCGGCCTCCGGCGCCGCCCGCCGCTGACGGCACCGGGCCAGCCCCCTGGGAGCCGCCGTGCGGTTACCGCGCGTGCCCGGGCCGCGCCGCACGGCTCTGTTACCGTGACGCCGCGGTCCCGCCTCGCGCGGCGGGAAGCCACCCGTCGGCCACCGGGGCTAGACTCGCCGCGACGGGGAGCAGTGGCGAGCGGCGGAGGGTGCCAGTGGCGGGCCGGATCCGCGATGAGGACATCGCACTCGTCCGCGAGAAGTCGGCCATCGATGAGGTGGTCGGGGAGTACCTCCAGCTGCGCAACGCGGGCGGCGGCTCGCTGAAGGGACTGTGCCCCTTCCACGACGAGAAGACACCCTCGTTCAACGTCACCCCGGCGCGCGGCCTCTGGTACTGCTTCTCCTGCGCCGAGGGCGGCGACGTCATCAAGTTCGTCGAGAAGATCGACAACCTGTCGTTCGTGGAGGGCGTGGAGCGGCTGGCCGCCCGGGCCGGCATCGACCTGCGGTACGAGCAGGGCGGCCAGGTGCCGGGGCGTGAGCACAGCCAGCGCCGCAGGCTGCTGGAGGCGCACAAGGCGGCGGCGGAGTTCTACGCCGAGCGGCTGCACAGCCCGGCCGCCGCACCGGGCCGGGCGTTCCTGGCCGAGCGCGGCTTCACGCTGGCTGACGCGGAGAGCTTCGGGGTGGGGTACGCGCCTGCCGAGTGGGAGGCGCTCACCCGGCACCTGCACGGCCGCGGTTTCAGCGAGCAGGAGCTGCTGACCGGCGGGCTGGCCAGCCAGGGCCGCCGCGGGGCCATGGACCGGTTCCGCGGCCGCCTGATGTGGCCCATCCGCGACCTGACCGGGGACGTGATCGCGTTCGGCGCCCGGAAGCTCAACCCGGACGAGGACGGGCCGAAGTACCTGAACACGCCGGAGTCACCCCTGTTCCGCAAGAGCACCGTGCTGTACGGGGCGGACCTGGCCAAACGCGAGATCGCGCAGCGCCGCCAGGCGGTGATCGTCGAGGGGTACACCGACGTGATGGCCTGCCACCTGGCCGGGGTGCCCACCGCCGTGGCCACCTCCGGCACCTCGTTCGGCGACGGGCACATCAAGATCCTGCGCCGGCTGCTGATGGACGCCGACCAGTTCCGCGGCGAGGTCATCTTCACATTCGACGGGGACGCCGCCGGGCAGCGCGCCGTGCTGCGCGCGTTCGACCTGGAGGAGCACTTCGTCACCCAGACGTTCGTCGCGGTGCAGCGGGACGGCCTGGACCCGTGCGACCTGCGGCTGAAGCAGGGTGAGGGGGCCGTGCGCGACCTCATCGCGCAGCGGCTGCCGGTGTTCGAGTTCGCCATCCGCAGCGAGCTGGCCAAGCACAACCTGGACACCAACGAGGGCCGGCTGGCGGCCCTGGACGCGGCGGCCCGGATCGTCGCGCGGATCAAGGACCGCGGGCTGCGTGACCGGTACGCGGTCAGCCTGGACCGCTGGCTCGGCATGCTGAACGAGGAGTTCGTGCTGGCGAGGGTCCGCGAGCACGGCGCGAGCCTGGACGGCCGGAGGGGCGGCCCGGCCCGTGGGGGCCCGGCCCGCGGGGGCGGCCCGGGCGGCTCC
>JAOPYP010000260.1 GCA_025964635.1 Actinomycetes bacterium
CCTCCACCCCGCCTGCCGCCACGACCACCACACCAAGCAAGCCCCCGGCTGGACCGTCACCTGCCACCAGCCCGGCACCCTCACCTGGACCACCCCCGGCCACCGCAGCCACACCACCACCCCCGCCGAATACCCGGAATGACCACCGTGGCCGTCGCGGACCTTATGGCTGCGCTCCCCAGAGATCGCCCAGCTGGACCTCGACCCGGTGCTGGCCGGCCCGGACAGCTGTGTGGCCGTCGACTGGCGGACAGCAGGCGGTAACCCGCTAGGCACTGCCCTCCTTCGACGAGGTGCAGTTATTTCGACGGTGCGGCGTAGTACCGCTAAAACGAAAGTTCCCGGTCAGCTCTTGCGGCCGGTGAGGGCCACGGACACGCCTACCCCGATCATGGCCAGGCCGCCGGCCCCGCCGACCAGCGCGAACCGGCGCGGGGAGCGGGCGAACCAGGCCCGCAGCCTGCTCGCGGCCACCCCCCAGGTGCTGTCCGAGACCAGCCCGATCATGATCGACACCAGGCTCAGCAGCAGCATCTGCAGCGGGACGTGCCCGGCGGCCCGGTTCACGAACTGCGGCAGCACCGCCCCGAACAGGATGAGCGCCTTGGGATTGGTCACCCCGACCAGGAACCCCTCGCGCACCGCCCGGCGGTCACTGCGCGCCTCGGTGGCCTCGGCGAACGCGCTGGCCAGCGTGCCGCGCCGCCGGAACGCCTGGATCCCCAGCCAGACCAGGTACAGCGCGCCCGCGAGCTTCACCACCGTGAACACCTGAGCCGAGCGCTGGACGAGCGCGCCAACGCCGATCGCGACGCAGATCGCGACCACGTAGTTGCCCGCGGAGTTGCCGCACACGGTGGCCAGCGCAGTGCGGCGGCCGTACGCGAGCGCCCGGCCCACCACGAACAGGACGCTCGGTCCCGGGATGACGATCAGCACGAACGACGCCAGGGCGTAACCCAGGAGATTCGCAGGCGGGATCACCTTTATGACGCTATCGCGGATTCTGGTCACATCCGGGACGGACGTGCGGCCGGGTTCCGGCCGAGCAGGGCGACAAGGCGGTCCCCGGGGGTGGCTTGCAGTGCGGGGGCCACCGGGTCAGCGAACTGGACACCACGGGTTACCCCGGTCACCACCTGCGGTACAACGGCCAGGATGCTGGTGGCCAGGGCAGGCGGGATCGGCCGCCGGCAGTGGCAGGCCTCGGCGATGTCCCATCCGTGCACGGCGATCTCCACGGCGCCGGCGGCTGCCATCTTCGGGCCGGCCAGCCGCCGGCCCGCGATGACCACCGGGCGGCCTGCGCGGCCCGCGGCCGAGACGGCGAGAAGCTGGCCGGCCTGGGCGCGGAGCGTCGCGACCAGGCCATCTGCCGGGATGACCTGTGTCTGAGCGGCGGGTTGGAGGCTGACGCAGCCGGTGAGGAGGGCGTCGTGCACGGCCGCGAGGGAATCGCTCACGTGGGCCAGCAGGGCCGCCAGATCCCATGCCGCGCACGGCGTTGGACCGGACAGCGCGGCCGGGGTGACGTACGAGAGGCTGCCGAGGGCGTACCGGATGGCCGTGGCCATGAGGTCGGCGCTGCCGCGGGGAAGGTCCATGCCCGGGCCCGCTCAGGGCCGGCCGGCCAGCCCGGTGGCTGTGACCGGCGGGACCCTGACCGGCGGGACCGGCGGGAGTCCGAACCAGGCGAACAGGCCGGGGTCAGCGAACACGACGATCCGGGCGATGCCGGTGCTGGTCACGGTGAGCACGACGATGCCGTAGGCCCGGTAGCAGCCGTCACTGTCGCGGAAGTAAGCGGCCGCGGCCGGCTGCCCGTTGGCGGCGACCGGCAGCATCCGCCAGTCACCGGGCGAGCCGAGGCCGGCCACGGCCCCGGCAATGGCGTCCCGGCCGGCGAACCAGGCCGCCGACGGCGGCAGCTCAAGCGTCGCGTCCTGGCGCAGCAGCCGGGCCAGAGCCGCCGCGTCGGCGGTCTCGAACGCCTCGATGTACTGGTCGAGCAGGGCCCGGGCTTCAGGCTCGCCCGGCTCGGTGACCTGGTCTGCCGCCGGGGCCACCTCGTGCAGCCGGGCGCGGGCCCGCTGCAGCGTGCTCTTGACCGCGGTGGTGCTGGTGCCGAGCATCCGGGCGACGTCGGCGGCCGGGAAGGCCAGCACCTCCCGCAGGATCAGCACCGCCCGCTGCCGGGGAGGCAGGTACTGGAAGCTGGCGATGAGCGCGAGCCGCAGGCTGTCCCGTGAGGCGGCGATAGCGGCGGGATCAGCGGATTCCGGGGTTACCAGCGCGTCGGGAATCGGCTGCAGCCACACGACGTCCGCCCCGGCCCCGGGGTCTGTGCCCGTGTCCTGGCCCGGGCCGCCGAGGCCTGAGGGCAGCGGCCGCCGGGCGCGTTGCTGCAGGGCGGTGAGGCAGGCGTTACTGGCGATCTGGTACAGCCAGGTGCGTACCGAGGACCGGCCCTCGAACCCCTCGTAGGAGCGCCAGGCCCGCAGGTAGGTCTCCTGGACCAGGTCCTCAGCGTCGTGGATGGAGC
>JAOPYP010000282.1 GCA_025964635.1 Actinomycetes bacterium
ACCCGACCAGGGAAGACGCGATCCAGGCCTTCCCGGTCCTCAACGCGATGCCGGTCCCGTGGGTCGAGCCGGCGGACATCAGCCAGGTCGTGCTGTTCTTCGCCTCGGACGAGTCGCGGTACGTCACCGGCCAGTTCATCGCGTGCGACGCCGGCGGCCATCTCAAGGTCTGAGCGCGAGAGGGCCGGGCCTCGAAGCGGCCGCCCGGCGGGGCGCGGCCAACTGCCCGGAGCGGGCCATCACGATCGGCGAGTAGCGCGGTCCCGCCCGCCCCGACCTCCAGCCCGCGGGCCGGCCCCGGGCTACCCGGTCCCGCTTGTCGCATAGGTGCAGTAAGGGTTACTGTAAACACGTCAGTCATGTCCGTGAACGGGAGGCAGGAACCATGCCCGGTCCCATGGAAGGTGTCCGCGTCGTCGAGCTCGCGTCGTGGACCTTCGTTCCCTCGGCGGGTGCGGTCTTCGCCGACTGGGGTGCCGACGTGATCAAGATCGAGGATGTGCGGGCCGGCGACCCGGCCCGCATGCTCGTGATCTCCGGTCTCAGGCGCGAGAACGCCAAGGTGGACCGGGACTTCATGCTCGAGATCAACAACCGGGGCAAGCGCAGCATCGGGATCGACCTGCGGAACCCGGCCGGGCGGGAGATCCTGGCCCGGCTGGTCGCCACCGCGGATGTGTTCCTGACCAACTGGCTGCCCGACGCCCGCCGCCGGCTCGGCGTGGACGTCGAGCAGATCCGCGCCATCAATCCCGCGATCATCTACGCGCGGGGCTCGGGACACGGGCCGGCCGGACCGGACGCGGAGAAGGGCGGGTTCGACTCGGCCAGCTACATGGCGCGCGGCGGCGTGGCCTACGCGCTGACCCCGGCCGACCATGACCGGCCCATCGACCAGACTCCCGCGTTCGGGGACCTGCCCGGCGGGATGACGCTCGCGGGCGGCATCGCCGCCGCCCTGTACAAGCGGCTGGTCACCGGGGAGCCGAGCGTGGTGGACGTGTCGCTGCTGAGCCAGGCCGCGTGGACGATGAGCCCGGACATCATGGCGGCCGAGTTCTTCGGCGTGGACCGCACCGCGGTCAGCAAGCCGGGCCAGCCGGTCAACCCGGTCGTGCAGAAGTACCGCACCAGCGACGGCCGCTGGCTCCAGCTGGTCTTCCTGCAGCCGGACCGGTACTGGGCCGACTTCACCCGGCGGATCGGCCGCGCCGATCTCAGCGGGGACCCGCGCTTCACCCCGGCCGCCAACCTCATCGCCAACAGCGAGGCTGCGATCGCCGAGCTGACCAAGACGTTCGGCGAGCACGACCACGCCTACTGGGCCGGGATTCTCGACGGCGAGGAAGGTGTGTGGTCGCTGGTGGCCTCGCCGCTCGACGTGCTGTCCGACCGCCAGGCCCTCGCCAACGGCTACTTCGTGCCCAACCGCGACGAGGCCGGCGTGGAGTACAGGCTGGTGTCCAACCCGGTGCGCTTCGACGAGACGCAGCCCCCGCCCTCGCGGTCCCCCGAGCACGGGGAGCACACCGAGCAGATCCTGCTGGAATTCGGCTACGACTGGGGCCAGATCGCCGCGGCCAAGGAGTCGGGGGCCGTCCTGTGAGTAACACAGGGGGGTCACTGAGCGGACGGGTCGTCATCGTCACCGGCGGCGGCCGGGGGATAGGCCGCGAGCACGCGCTCGCGTTCGCCCGGGCCGGAGCGTCCGTCCTGGTGAACGACCTCGGCGGGGCCGGCGACGGCAGCGGTGCGTCCGCGCGGCCGGCCGGGGAAGTGGCGGCGCTGATCCGGGCCGGAGGCGGGCACGCCGCCGCGAACGGCGACGACGTCTCCACCGGGGAGGGCGCCGCGCACATCGTCGCGCAGGCGGTCAGCGAGCTGGGCGGCCTGCACGCCCTGGTCAACAACGCCGGCATCCTGCGCGACCGGACCTTGCTGAACATGTCCTTCCAGGACTGGGACGACGTCATCCGGGTCCACCTGCGCGGCACGTTCGCGATGACCCAGGCCGCGGGCCGGTACTGGCGCGAGGAGTCCAAGGCCGGGCGGCCGGTCAGCGGGCGGGTGATCAACACCTCCTCCGGCAGCGGCTTGTTCGGTAACTTCGGGCAGGCCAACTACGGAGCGGCCAAGGGCGGTATTGCGAGCCTGACGGTGATCGCGGCGATGGAACTCGGCCGGTACGGGGTGACCGTCAACGCGATCGCCCCGGTGGCCAAAACCCGGCTGACGGCGACCGCCGGCATGTCCCTGGACATCGGCGAAGGATTCGACCCGCTCGCGCCGGAAAACGTTACCCCGCTCGTGGTCTGGCTGGCCAGCGAGAGTTCACGGGCCATCACCGGCCGGGTCTTCAGCGCGGTGGGCGGCTACGTCGGGGTCTGCGAGGGCTGGCGGGTCGGATCGTCGATCAAGGCCGACGGGCCGCTCGACTTCGCCACCATCGACGCCGAGCTGCCGGCCGCCATTGCCGAAGCGGCACCCAACTTCCCGGTCTCGCAGTCCCATCCGTACCACGGCACGGGCCGCGCCTGAGATGCCGCTGGACCGCGGCATCGTAGGCTGGGCGACCGGGCCGGTACCGGTGAGCTGGGACTCCAGCCGGGCCATGATCTACGCGCTGGGCGTCGGCGCCGGGTCGGTGCCCGGCCTGGACGAGCTGGCCTTCGTCACCGAGAACACCGCCGGTCTGCCGCAGCAGGTGCTGCCGACGTTCCCGGTGCTGCTCGGCCAGGGCACCGCCCGGATCCCGTACGGCGACATCGACCGGACCAGGCTGGTGCACGCGCAGCAGTCGGTGGAGTCGCTGGGCGAGATCGCCCCGGACGGCAGCGGGCTCGTGTCGACCCGGGTGACCGGGGTCTACGACAAGTCAAGCGGTGCGCTGATCACCACCGAGGTCATGCTGACCAGTGACGACGGCACGCCGCTGGCCCGGATGGCCGGGGGCTCATTCATCCGCGGCGAGGGCGGCTTCGGTGGTGACCGCGGGCCGGCGAGTTCCTGGGCGGTGCCAGGCCGGCCGCCGGACCTGGTCATCGAGCAGCCGACCCTGCCCTGGCAGGCCCTGCTGTACCGGCTCTCGGGCGACCGCAACCCGCTGCACTCGGACCCGAAATTCGCGGCGGCGGGCGGGTTCAGCCGGCCGATCCTGCACGGCATGTGCACGTACGGCATCGCCGGCCGGGCTCTTCTGCACGGAGTGGCCGGCGGCGAGCCTGGCCGGCTGACCACGATGAGCGCCCGCTTCAGCGCTCCGGTGCGGCCCGGCGACACCCTGGTCACCTCCATATGGCGCGAGCCGGACGAGGTGCGGTTCATGACCCGCACCGGCGACGGGACCGCGGTGCTGTCCCAGGGCCGGGCCATCATTGACCAGGCCGGGCTCCAGTGAGCGCCCGGTTCGTGCCGGTCCCGACGCCGGAGACCGGGACTTACTGGGAGAAGGCCGCCGAGGGCGAACTGTGGCTGCCCCGCTGCGACTCCTGCGGCCGGGCCGTGTTCTACCCGCGGTCGTTCTGCCCGCACTGCCACGGCGACGACCTCACCTGGTTCCGCGCCTCGGGGCGCGGCGTGGTCGAGTCCTTCATCATCAACCACAACCCGGCACCGGGATACGAGCAGGACGCGCCCTACGTCATTGCGCTCATCATGCTGGAGGAAGGCGTCCGGCTCACCACCAACCTGCTCGGAGTCGAGCAGACACCGGACGCGGTCCGGATCGGGCTTCCGGTCGAGGTCGTGTTCGAGCAGCGGGACGGGATCGCGCTGCCGCAGTTCCGGGTGATCACGGGGGACGGGGCATCCGGGTGAACGGTCCTGCCGTGGGCCGGACTGTCGTGAACCGGGCCGCCGGGAGCAGCCCCGTCATCATCGCGGGCGCCGCCGAGTCACCGCAGCTGGGCACGGTGCCCGGCCAGTCCGCGATGATGCTCGCGGTGTCGTCGGCCCGGCTGGCGCTGCGGCAGACCGGGCTGGCCTGGGCGGACGTGGACGGGCTCGCGAGCACGCTGCCGGTCGTGGACCTGGCCAGCTACGTGGGCATCCGCCCGGGATGGCTGGACGGCACCGTGGTCGGCGGCTGCTCGTCCATGCTGCACGTGCGGCACGCGGTGGCGGCGATCCGCTCGGGGGCGGCGTCGGTGGTCGTCGTCGCCCACGGCGAGTCGGGCCGGTCCCGGGTGGGCATGCCGCCGCGGGCGGTTGATCCGGCCAGCATGGCCGGGCAGTTCGAGCAGCCCTACGGCATGTCCGGCACATTCTCCCGGTTCACGCTGCCAGTCCTGGCTTACCTGCACACCTACGGGCTCTCCCCGGATGACCTGGCCGAGGTGCCCGTGGCCCAGTCGGAGTGGGCGGCAGGCAACCCCCGTGCGTACCGCGACAAGCCGCTGGACATCCACGCGGTCCTCAGCTCGCGGATGATCGCCTGGCCGTTCCGGGTGCTGGAATGCTGCCCGCTGACCGACGGCGGGGGTGCCCTGGTACTGATGTCGGCCCGGCGCGCGGCCGACCTCGACCTGGAGCACCGCCCGGTGACGGTCCTGGGCAGTGGTGAGTCGTGCGAGGGCCCGGGGGCGTCGTTCATGGAGGACCTCACGAGCTTCGCCGGCTTCCGCGAGGCGTCGGCCCGGGCCTTCCGCGAATCGGGCCTCACCCAGGCCGACATCGACCATCTGATGATCTACGACGCCTATGCCCACGTGCCCTTGTACGGCCTGGAGGACCTGGGCTTCGTGGGCCGGGGTGAGGCGGTGCCGTTCCTCCGCAGTGGCGCCACCCGGCCCGGGGGCTCGCTCCCCATGAACACCAACGGCGGCGGCCTGCTGTACACGCACACCGGCATGTACGGGATGTTCGCGATCCAGGAGGCGGTGCGCCAGCTCCGCGGGGACGCGTTTGCCGCGGTCCCGGGGGTGCGCACCAGCTTCGTGCAGGGCATCGGCGGCATGTTCGGCGCCGCCGGCTCCCTGGTCCTGTCCAACACCTGAGCGGCAGCCGAGGGAAAGGCAACGACCATGAACGACTACTCCGCCGCAGGCCTGGAGTTCGAGGTCAAGGACCAGGTGGCCTGGCTGACCCTGAACCGGCCGCACCTGCGCAACGCCGTCGACCACCCGCTGCGCGACGCGATCATCGCGGCGATCGCCGAGGTGCGCGACGACCCGGATATCCGGGCGGCGGTGGTCACCGGGGCGGGCCGGGCGTTCTGTTCGGGCGCGGACCTGTCGGAAGCCGATCACATCGAGATCCAGCCGCACCGGCGCCGCGGCTCCCACGCGAACATCGCGCGGGAGGACGGCAGGCGCTTCGGCTGGTGGCGCATCATCCGTGACCTGTGGGAGAACGAGAAGCCCTTCGTCGCCGCGGTGAACGGCCCCGCCTACGGGTTCGGCTGCAACTTCGCGCTCGCCTGTGACATCGTCGTGGCCGCCGAATCCGCGCGCTTCAGTGAGGTATTCATCAAGCGGGGGCTGCCGGTGGAAGCCGGGGGGGCCTACCTGCTGGCGCGCTCGGTCAGCCCGGTACGGGCGAAAGAAATAGCGCTCCTGGGGGAGCCGGTCACCGGGCGGCAGGCCGAGGACTGGGGCCTGGCCAATCGCTGTGTGCCCGATACCGGGTTGCTGGACGTGGCGGGTGGCTATGCGCGCCGGCTGGCCGATTCGCCCACTATCGGTATCGGTCACATCAAGGGCCAGATCAATGACGCATTCGACGCCACCTTCGACCAGGTGTGGAAGAACGAGGTCACCCTTCTCGGCCTCGGCATCGGCGACGACGGTCAGGAAGCCGGCCTCGCGTTCAGGGAACGCCGCGAGGCCCAGTTCAAGGGCCGCTAGCCCACCCCGGCCGGCGTTCCGTTCTCAGCCGGCCGGCCGCTGAATTTCCGCGCCCGCAGCCTCCGGCTTGCCGCCCCACCGGCGGCTGCGGGCTTGGCCTGCGGCTGACGAAGCCCCAGCTCCTGAGCACTTCCACCGTGAGCCGCGGCCGCTCGGCCGGTAACTTCGCTGAGACCCGCGGCTACCTCCTTGACACGTTCGCTCAGCTGAACTTATGATGTCTGTCACGTCGTTACTGAAAACCTTACTGTTGACTCTACTGATCCAAATTCTGGATCAAGCCCGAGCTGGAGCTATTGGGCGCATCGAGCGGCTACTGGCGGCAGCCACTTTGTCCAGACAAGACCGACGCGACACACTGCTCAGGGAGTTCCAGTGCTCGGATACATCTTTGCTGGAATTGCACTCGGCTCGATCTACGCTATTGCCGCGTCCGGACTCGTGATCACCTATATTTCGTCCGGCGTCCTCAATTTTGCCTTCGGCTCGATGGCTTACTTCCTGGCCCGTTTCTATTATTTCCTGAATACCCAGGAGCACTGGGGTGCGGTGCCGTCGGTCATTGTCGCGGTCGGCCTGGCTGGCCCCGGCCTCGGCGCCTTCCTGTACCTGGTGCTGTTCCGGTACCTGCGCATGGCGTCGTCCCTGATCAAGATCGTCTCCACCATCGGCGTCTCGGTGGCCCTGCCCCCCGCGGCCTCGCTGTTCTTCGGGGGCCAGACCATCACCACGGCTCCCGGCCTGTCGCCGACGCCCGAGCGGGTCTACACGATCTTCGGGGCGGTCGCCTCCCTCGACGAGATCATCGCCTTCGCCTGCGTTCTCGCGGTCGTGATCATCGGGACCCTGGTCCTGCGGCTGACCGGCGTCGGCCTCCGGGTCCGCGCGATGGTTGACACGCCGGCCCTGACGTCCCTGTCCGGCGTCAACCCGTCAGTGATCTCCGTCGGCGTCTGGATGGTCAGCACCACGCTCGCCGGGCTGGCCGGGGTGCTCGCCGCCCCGAGCACCGGCCTGACGCCGGACGGCATGACCGCCCTGATGGCCTCGGCGTTCGCCGCCCTCGTCGCCGCCCGGCTGCGCAGCCTGCCCGCCGCGGTCGGGGTGGCCATGGGCATGGGCATCCTGACCGACGTCATCCAGAAGTACCTGCCGGTCAACAGCTCGCTGACCAACGCCATCCTGACCAGCATCCCGTTCTTCGTGATCGCCGCGTTCCTCATCATTTACCTCGCGTTCAGCCGGCAGGTGAACGAGGCCGCCTCGACCGGGGGAGCGCTGGACCATGCCATCCGGCCGCAGGGCGGATCGGCGGCCATGGCGAAATCCTCGGCCAGCGCCGCGGTGGTGGCCGCCCGGTCCGGGTGGTCGCCCTACATGCTCGGGCCGGTCGTCATCATCGCGATCGTGGCGTTGCTGCCCATCCTGCTGAGCGGATACTGGCTCACCCTGCTCGGGACGGGACTCGCGTTCGCGGTGATCTTCCTGTCCTTCACGATGGTCGTCGGCGAGGGCGGCATGATCTGGCTGTGCCAGGCGAGTTTCGCCGCCATCGGCGCGATCGGCACGGCCCAGCTGGCCACCAGCCACGGGATGAACCCGCTGGCCGCGGTGCTGATCGCGGCCCTGATCGCCACGCCGGCCGGTGTGGTCATCGGACTCCTGACGATCCGGCTCGGCAACCTCTACGTGGCGCTGGTGACGCTGACCTTCGGGCTGCTCGCCGACACCCTGATCTTCACCCGGAACATCTTCTACCAGCAGGGCCTGGGCGTGCCGGTGACCCGGCCCGCCTTCCTGGTCAGCGACCGGAACTTCGCCTACTTCGCCCTGGCGGTCTTCATCGTGATCTCGCTGATCGTGGTCAACCTGCGCCGGTCGACGACCGGCCTGGCCCTCGCCGCGGTCCGCTACAGCGAGCCGGGTGCCCGCACCATCGGCCTCAGCGTGCTGTCCATGAAGCTGCTGGTGGCCGCCATCGCCACCTTTGTCGCCGCCCTGGGTGGCGGGCTGCTGGCGCTCAACCTCCAATCCGCCGTGCCCACCTCGTACTCGACCTTCACCGGGCTGATCTGGCTGGCCGTCCTGGTGACCGTCGGGGTCCGGTCAATCACCGCCGCGGTGCTGGCCGGTGTCGCGTTCACGCTGCTGCCCGGGGTGTTCCAGACCTACCTGCCCGCCGCCTGGGGGAACGTGCCCACGCTGCTCTTCGGGCTGGGCGCGGTGCTGGTGGCCATCAACCCGGATGGCCAGGTTGCCGTGAACGCACGCCAGTTCCAGTCACTGATCGTGCGGCTGGCGGAACGGCGGAACCGGCGGTCCGGTACCGGGCCACCTGATCCCGCCCCGGCCGGCGGCACCCCTCCGCCCGGGTTGGCCGGTCTCGTGGGGAAGGCGACCCGGTGAGCGCCGTGAGCGCGGTCCCCGCCCCGCCCCGCATGCAGTGCCGCGACGTGACCGTGCGCTTCGGCGGCGTGGTCGCGGTGAACTCGGTGTCGCTCTCCATCCCGCCAGCCAGCATCGTCGGGCTGGTCGGCCCGAACGGCGCGGGGAAGAGCACGCTGTTCTCGGTGCTGTCCGGGCTGGCGCGCCCGAACGCCGGGGAGGTCGAGTTCGACGGCACGGACGTGACCGGGACCAGTGCGCAGCACCGGGCCCGCCTCGGCCTGGCCCGCACCTTCCAGCACCCCGAGGTCTTCAGCGGCCTGACGGTTCGCGAGCACATCACCCTGGCCCACCGCATCAGCACCCGGCGATCCCGGATCTGGTCGGACATGGTCACCGCACGCGGATTCCGCCGCGCCGGCCAGGAGGAAGTGGAGCGGGTCGACAGCCTGCTCGAGGGCCTGAGGCTGTCGCGGGTGGCGGCCCAGCCGGTCGCGGCGCTCTCACTCGGCATGACCCGGCTGGTCGAGATCGCCCGGGCCCTCGCGGCCAACCCGACTGTGCTTCTCCTGGACGAACCATCCTCCGGGCTGGACGCGCAGGAGACGGCCCAGGTCGTGGAGGTCTTCAGGCTCGCGGTGGAGCGGCGCGGGGTCTCGCTGCTCCTGGTCGAGCACGACATGTCCATGGTGCTCGGCCTCTGCGATTACGTGCACGTGCTGGACTTCGGCGTCAAGATCGCGTCCGGAACGCCCGACGAGATCCGGGCCGACCCGGCGGTCCGTGCTGCCTACCTCGGTGAAGAACAGGCACCTGAGCAAGGGGAGGTCACGTCATGACCGCCGCGAAGGCGCTGCTGTCGGTCCAGGCGCTCAACGTGCGATACGGGCCCGCGCTCGCGCTGCAGAACGTATCGCTCGAACTGAACCGGGGGGATGTCGTCGCCGTGCTCGGCTCCAACGGCGCGGGAAAGAGCACGCTAGCCCGGACGATCAGCGGGCTCGTGCCCGCCGCGGGCGGCACGGTCGCCTTCGAGGGAAAAGACATCACGCGCCGGGCGGCGCACCGGGTCCGGCGGGACGGCATCGTCTACCTTCCCGAAGGCCGCGGGATCTTCCCGGCCCTGACCGTCACGGAGAACATCCGGATGGCGGCCGACCTGCTGCCCCGCGGGCAGCGCCGCCACGCCATGGACGAGGCCATGGAGGTGTTCCCGAACCTGGCCATCCGGCGCGGCGTCAAGTCCGGGCTGCTCTCGGGCGGGGAACAGCAGATGCTCTCGCTGTCCCGCGGCCTGATCACCGGGCCCAAGCTGATCATCGCGGACGAGATGTCGCTCGGGCTGGCCCCCAAGCTCGTCGACATGGTCTTCGACGCGCTGGGGCGGCTGAAGGCGGCCGGCGTCACGATGATCATCATCGAGCAGTTCGTGCACCGGGCCCTCAAATTCGCCGACCAGTGTGTGGTGCTGTCGCGCGGTCAGGTGGCCTGGCAGGGCGCACCGGAGGGTGCCGACCAGGAGATCCTGGCGCGCTATCTGGGCGAAGGCGCGGACGTCACCGGCGACTGAGTCCCTCATTTACAACCCTTATCGGAGGACATATTCATGAGAACAAAACGGGCCCGGATCGCGACAGCCGCTGTCGCGCTGCTGGCCACCGGAATTACGGCATGCAGCAGCGCGTCGGGGACGTCAGGATCGGGCGGTGCGAACCAGTCGGCCGGCGCCACGATAAAGCTTGGGCTGATCAGCGACCTGACCGGTCCCTTCTCGTCCAGCTTCACGAGTTCTGAAAAAGGCATCAAGGCTTATGTGCAGATGATCAACAGCGAGGGCGGCATCAACGGCCACAAGCTCTCGTACGTCGTGGCGGACACCGCCTCCACGGTGACCGGGGCGCAGACCGCCGCGCAGGAACTGGTGCAGAGAGACAAGGTCTTCGCGGTCGTCGACGACTCGGCCGCCTTCTCCGGCGCTGAGCCGTACCTGCTCCAGCAGGGAATTCCGGTGGCCGGGGGGGCCTTTGACGGCCCCGAGTGGAACGTGGCCAAGAACACCAATCTGTTTGCGTCGACTGGGGTGACCGACTACAACTCGGTGAACGCAGCGGTGGGCAAGTTCATGAAGGCCCACGGGGTCACTACCTGTGGCGCGGTTGGCTACCCGAATGCGACCGCGGGCCCGTCCGCCGTGGCCGTCGTGAAGTCCTGCGTGGCCGCGGGACTGAAGAACGGGTACCTCAACACCCAGGTAGCGACCGGTTCGACCAACGTCGGGCCCATCGCGCTCGCGATGCAGAAGGCGGGCGTCAACGGGATCGTGCTGCCCGTGGTGGTGAGCACCGGGTTCGCCCTCCTGGGCGCGCTGAAGCAGCTGGGTGTCAAGCTCAAGGTAGCGCTGCTGAGCACTGGTTACGGGGGTGACCTGCTCGCCTCCTCCGCTGCGGTGCAGGCCGGACAGGGCTACATGTTCTCCTCGGTCGGGCAGCCGATCGAGGCCAACACGGCGGCCACGCAGAAGATGAAGGCGGCGCTGGCCAAGGTGGGCGTGGCGAGCACGCCGACCTTCGCCGAGCAGGAGTCGTACATCGCGACCGCGGCCATCGCCGCCGGCCTGAAGGCCGCCGGGCAGAACCCGACCCAGAAGTCGTTCATGACGGCCCTGCGCAAGATCAGCAACTTCAACGCCGACGGCCTGCTGTCCCCCGGCACGGTGAACTTCAGCAACCTCAGCCAGAACGCCGGCGGGGCGGGCGCGGCGGGCTGCATCTTCGCCGCGCAGCTGGAGGGCACGAAGTTCGTCCCGGTCCAGGGGCTGCCGATGTGCGGCCAGAAGGTCGCCGGCCTCACCACGGGGGCCTGACCCGGTACTGGCCGCCGTCCTCGGCCCGGGCCCTGGCCGGCCTGGGCCGCGGACGGCTCCGGCCGCCCCGGCTGCGCAGCAGATCGCCAGCCCAGCCCTATTCCGGGACTGGGCGGAAGGGAGCAGGAGAGCGTGACGTCAGCACTGGAAGCCCGGGTCCTGGAGCCTCTCGAGCTCGCCATCGACGTGACTGACGAGGCCGCCCTGGGGATGCCCGCCCGCACCACGGCGACGGTGCACCTGCCCCCGGCCGGTGCCCTGAGCGATCCGCCGGTGGTGTGCTTCGCCTTCCCCGGGGGCGGGTACTCCCGCCGCTACTACACGCTCGACCTCCGCGGCGGCACCGGGCACTCCGGCACGGGCCAGGCCGGCTGGCACGCGGCCCGCGGATGGATCTTCGCCGCCTGTGATTCGCTGGGCTTCGGCGACGCGACCGCGCCGGACGGCGACGTGCTGACGTACGAGAACATCGCCCGCGGCAACCAGGCGACCGTCGCCGCCGTGATGGCCAGGCTGGAGTCGGGCACCCTGGCGGACGGCTACCCGCCGGTGACCGGGGCGACGACAGTCGGCGTCGGGCAGTCGATGGGCGGCTGCTTCACGATCGTCCTGCAGGGCCAGCACCGGGTTTTCGACGGCGTCGCGGCGCTGGGCTTCAGCGGGATCCACACGGTCGTCCCCAGCCGGCCCGGCGCCCCGGCCGCCGCCTGGCCGTGGCTGCTGCGGGGCAGCGACCTGGCCAGCCCGGCGATCCTCAACCAGGCGGCGCTCGCCGCGGCCGCCGGCCCGACCCTGGCCGGCCAGGACTCACTGGACGCGGCCGCGGGAACGGGCGAGCACCCGTTCGCCTGGGCGTTCCACTGGGACACCGAGCCCGCGGACATCGTCACCCTCGACATGGCCGCCAGCGCGGAAACCTACGAGGGCCCACTGCCGGCCTGGCGCTCACCGTCCACCCCCGCCTGTGGCATCTACATGGTCGCGCCCGGGACGGTCGCCACCGAGGCGGCGTCGATCACGGTCCCCGTGCTGATCGCGGTAGGCGAGCGGGATGTGGTCCCCAACCCATGGCTCGAGCCGGCCGCGTTCAAGAGCTCGACCGACATCAGCCTGTTCGTCTGCCCGCGGATGGCGCACATGCACAACTTCGCCGACACCCGGCAGGAACTGTGGGCGCGCATTCACTCCTGGGGGACCGGGGTCGCGGCCATGCGGGCGGCCCGGGGCGGCACCGGTACCGCGAGCTGACGCACCGGGCCCGGATCACGCGGGCTGACGCCGGCCGGCCGCAAGCCGGCTGGGTTCAGTCGGCGGTGATCAGCGCGCACGCGGCGAAGCCGCCCACCGCGTTGCTGACCACGCCGGCGGCCGGCTTCCTGGGCAGGGCCCGATCACCGGCCGTGCCGCGCAGCTGGCGGGTGACCTCGATGAAGAAGTTCGCGCCGTGCCGCCGCCCGACGTTACAGGCGCCACCGTCGGTGTTGGTGGGGATGATCCCGTCAGCCCGCGTGTTTCCCGCGGCCGCGAAGGGGCCGCTTTCGCCCTCGCCGCAGAATCCGAGGGCCTCCAGCCACTGCAGGGCGATGAAGGAGAAGCCGTCGTACAGGCCGGCCACGCCCACGTCGGACGGTGTGAGGTCGGTCTTGGACCACATCCGCCTGGCCGCCATGAACGGCGACGAGTGCGTCATGTCCTCGACCAGGCTGAAATCAGCCTCGGCGGTCGTGCCCATCGCCCACGCGTCGAAGAACACCGCCTTCTGCTTCAGGTCGCGGGCCCGTTCCTCGGTGGTGAAGATGAGCGCCGAGGATGAGTCCACCGGGTAGTCGCAATCGAGCAGGTGGAGCGGCTTGGCGATGTAGCGGGAGTTCATGTACTCCTCGATCGTCAGCGGCTCGTGGAAGAACGACTCGGCCGGGTTCCTGAGCGCGTACTCGCGCTGGGCCACCGCGAACGCCCCGAAGTCCTCCTCCTTCGTTCCGTACTGCGCCATGTGCCGCTGCATGTACAGGCCGGCGAAGTGCGCGCCGGTGAACGAGCCGTACGGCATGCCGAACTGGAACTGGCCCCCCACGCCGGCGTTCTCGCCGCCGCCCATCAGCGCGGTCCCGCCGGCCGCGCCGGCCCGGTGCACGGTGCGCAGGGTCAGGCACATGTCCGACGAGCCCGACGCGACCGCCGCGATCCCGTGCAGCGCCGCCACCGCGTAGGCGGCGCCGTCCACCGAGCTGGAATAGAAGGCCAGATCCGGGATGCCCAGCATGGCCGCGGTGTGGGTGGAGGACACGTACTGGTGCGGGAAGCTGTGCACCACGACGCCGTCGATGTCCCGGGGCGTGACCCCGGCGTCGTCCATGGCCGCGATCGAGGCCTGGGCCGTCAGCGTGTCCAGCGACAGTCCGGTGTTACGCCCGACGGTCGAGTACCCGACACCGACTATCGCCACGCGCTGCTTGCCTGACATGTCTCTCCTCATCGTGGTGGGCGACTGTGGTGCCGGCTCCCCGGTTCCCGTGAGCGGGTGCGCCTAGCCGCCTACCGGACGGAACACCGGCAGGGTGAACTCATCGTCCAGCTGGTGCCAGGTGACCTGAACCTCGTCACCGATCTCGATGGCCGCCAGGTCGGCCTCGACAATGTTCGTGATCAGCTTCAGGCCGGGCTGCTCCGCGAGCTCCACGACCGCGATCACGAACGGGATCTTGTCCGCGAACCACGGGTGGAACGCCTGGGTGGCGATCTCGAAGCTGTAGATCGTGCCGCGGCCGGAAACCTCACCGGCCCCTAGGTCGAAGGACAGGCAGTGATGGCATACCGGCTCGGGCGGGTGCTGGAACCGCCCGCAGCTGGCGCACTTCTGGATCAGGAGCCTGCGCTCTCTCGCCCCGTCCCAGAAGAAGGACGTCAGGCTGTCCGGTGCGGGGCGCACCGGCCGTACCTGGGCGGTCTCGGTCACTGCTCCTCCTCTCCCGCCGCGTCCCGGGGTGTCACGCGCGCGGGTCGCCCGCGACGGCCACGTCGGTGAACCGCATCGGCGCGCCGTGGGTCGTGGCCGGGTCAGCCAGCAGGGTGTGGGCGTCCCGGTCGAGGACCGAGACCCCCCGGCTCCCCAGGTGCCTCGCGGCCGCGTCGAGGTCGCGCACCTTCCAGGTGGCGCTGTGGTGGATCTCGCCGTTGCGCTCCAGGTCAGAGGCCGCGAGCCCGTCCCCGGTGGGCTCGGCCAGCTCCACGATCGTGTCGCCGACCAGGACGAACGCGCTGTGCGTGCCGGTCAGCTTGCTCTCGGTCTCCGCGAGCAGGGTGCCGCCGAGGGCATCCACGTACACCCGCTTGGCGCGGCCGAGATCCCTGGTCACCACGGCCGTCGAGTGCAGGTACTCCAGGGTCAGGGGGTGACTGGCCGCCCACCAGCCCGGGTCGTGGCCCGGCTGGAAGCGGGTGTCGAAGTGGACCGGGCCGCGCATGAACTCCAGCTGGGCCACCGTGTCCCGGGGGTGCGTCATGATGGCCTCGTCGGCGGGACGGCGTTCGGCCGGAAGGCCGCCGTTGAGAAAGACACGCACGCCGGCCTGGCGCAGGTTCTCCCAGATCGCGCCGGTGTCGTCGGAGTACCACGCGATCGAGTGCCAGTGCTGGCCGAAGCGGTTGTAGAACTTGCCGATCGGCAGCGTGTCCCAGCCGTCGACGTGGAAAGACGGCGCGAGCGGCTCGACCACCGCGTTCCCGATCACGACGAGCGAGGCGTCACGCTTCTCGACGTCCAGGTGGTGCTGGTCGAGGAAACCGCGCGTGCAGGCGAACACGTCGTCGTACCACGCGTCCAGCTCAGCCAGGTCGCCGGTGATGTGGATGATATGGAAGAGCGTGCCGATAGCCACAGCTACTCCAGTTCTGGCGGGTCAAACCTTCACTGAATACCTTACAGTAAACCATGCTAGAAGGTAGCCCGGAAATGCGGCCCGCTACAGTGCGGTCATCATGCCGGCGGCCTCGCCGGATTTGCAAGGGAGACGCAGTTGCCCACGTCACGGTCCACAGACGGCAGCCGGCGCACGCGCAGGCATCGTGGCTCCCTCAGCGCGGACGACATCATCAAGGGCGCGTTTGATGTGGCCCAGGGCATGTCGCTGGACAAGCTCAGCATGCCCGGCCTGGCCCAGCACCTGGACGTCGGGGTCACGAGCATCTACTGGTACTTCCGCAAGAAGGAAGAACTGCTGAACGCCATGACCGACGTCGCGGTCGAGAAGTTCGTGCGCATGATGCCTCCGCTGACCCCGGATGAACCGTGGCAGCGGGCGCTGAGCGAGCATTTCACGGCGCAGCGGCGGATTTTCCGCGATGATGCCACCCTCGCCGACCTGATGCTCATCCGCACCTCCACGTACAGCCGCAACGCCACCCGGCGCGTCTTCGAGCTCGAGGAGGGGCTTCTCGCCCTGCTCATCGGGCAGGGCTTCACGCCGGAGAACGCGCTGCACGTCTACAACGCGATCTCCGTGTACACCCGGGGGATCGTCATCCACGACCGGATCCTGCGGCTGAGCTACACGCCGACGCTGGGCGCAGGCCACGGCCGCCAGCGGCGGATGACCAGCTGGGAGTCGATGCCGATCCTGGACAGCCTGATCGACCACTACCCGCTGGCGGGCACCAGCGACGAGGACTTCACCTTCGGTGTCGGGCGCCTGCTGTGCGGCTTCGAGCAGCTGCTCGCGGAGCAGGATCGCGGCCCCGCGCCCGCCGGAGGGTAAGCCGGCTCAGGCGGGACCAGGCCGTCCCTCGCCGGCCAGGTACCAGCTGTCCACGTCCGTGCCCTTGTTCACGATGTGGCCGGTGCGCTCAAGGTGTACCAGGTGGGCGTAAGCCTCGCCGATCGCGAAACGGCGGGGCATGCCCTGCATCTGGGACCAGGGGCGGCTCCAGTGCAGCCCCGCGGTGACGGCCACCGTGTCGGCGCCGGGCTCGGCGCCGATGACGTCGGTCACCTCGCTGAGCCGGACGTCATGGTGCTGGCGCAGATCGCGGATCCGCTGCGCCAGCCCGCGGAACCGGTACTCGTGGGCGGGGAGCACCTCGGCGTCGTCGTAGCCGTCCAGCAGCAGCAGCGAGGCGAGGTACTCGCCCAGCACGTCGTCCTCGACGCCGGGGGCGGGGCTGATGTTGGGGGTGATGCGGGGCAGGACATGGTCGCCGGTCAGCATCAGGTTGCGCTCGCTGTCGAAGAAGCAGACGTGGCCTGGTGTATGGCCGGGTGTCCAGATGGCCGACAGGGCGGAGCCCGGCCCCAGGGGCCGCTCGCCGTCGGCCAGGAAACGGTCCGGCCGGACGTGGAAGTGCTCGAACATTTCCGGCCGGGGCTGGCGGATGACGGTCAGGTCGCCGGACTGCCCGCCGCGGCGGGCCAGCCAGGCGTTGTCGGCCCGCAGGAAGGTCTGCGGCCCGCTGAATTCCGCCTCCAGGTGCGCGTCGGCCTCGTGCATGGCGATCCAGGCCCCGGTGACCTCGCGGATGCGCCGGGCCAGGCCGAAGTGGTCAGCGTGGCCGTGGGTGACGAGCACCGCGCGGACGTCGCTGATCTCCCAGCCGGCCTCGCCGAGCCCGGCCACCAGGCCGTCCCACGCGTCCTCGCAGGGCCAGCCGGTGTCTACCAGGGCCACCCCGCTGCCGTGGCGCAGCGCGTAGCTCAGCACGTAGCGCAGGGGGTTATCGGGAAACACCGTCGGGATCGACCACAGGCCGGGCCGGACCTCCTCGACCGGAGGCAGGACCCGGTCGAGCCAGGCCTGGCGCTGAGCCGTGCCGGTGACAGTAATGGTGTTCGACAGGTAGGACACGGGGACCCTTCTCAGTGACTGGCGCCCGCCCCGCGATCGAGGTGGCTCAGCTCAAAGTGTGGCACGCCGGGCCGTGCGGCAACCGTATCCATTACTGTAATATATTCAGGAGGCTCCGGCGCGCTCGGGTGCCGGTCCCGGTCAGGAGGCGGATCATGGCGCTAGCCATCACCGATGACCACCGCACGCTCGCCGACGTGGTCCGGTCGTTCGCGGCCGATCGCGAGGTCCGCGGCGACGCCCGGCGGGCACTGGACACGGATCATCCGGTGCTGCCCGGAGTGTGGAAGCAGATCGCCGACCTCGGCTGGCTGGGCTTGCACGTGCCGGAAAGTCATGGCGGCTCCGGATTCGGCCTGGCCGAACTGGCCGTTGTGGCGGACGAACTGGGCTACGCCGTGTCGCCAGGCCCGTTCCTGGCCACCGTAGCCGCGTCGGCGATCGTGACCGCGCTGGGCGACGCCGGCCAGCGGGAACGCTACCTCCCCTCGCTGGCCGACGGCGGCGCGCCCGCTGGTCTCGGGCTCGGCGCCGGCCTGTCCCGCGACGCTCGCGGGCAGATCGACGGCACCATGGCCGCTGTCCTCGGCGCCCGGTGGGCGAGCGTGCTGGTCCTGCGGGCCGGGGATGACCTGATCATCCTCGACACCGCCGATCCGTCGGTGCGGGTCGAGCCGGTCACCGGCATCGATCCGTCGCTCGGGCTGGCCAGCGTGCGCGTCACCGCCCTCAGCGTGCCGGCCGCGGCCATCCTGCCCGGAGCCGCCCGCGGGGCCGCCACGCTGTTCCGCTCGCTGGCCGCGGCGGAGGCGGCCGGCGGTGCCCGCGCGTGCCTGGATCTCGCGCTGGGCTACGCGAAGGTACGCGAGCAGTTCGGCCGGGTCATCGGAAGCTTCCAGGCGGTCAAGCATCACCTGGCCAACATGCTCGTCGGGGTTGAGCTCGCGACGGCGCTGGCCTGGGATGCCGCGCGCGGCGAGTCCACCGGCGACGAGGCGGCGCTGGCCGCGGCCGCGGCGGCCAGCTTCGCCCTGGCGAACTACCGGGAAGCCGCGCAGAAGGCCATCCAGCTGTTCGGTGGCATCGGCTTCACCTGGGAACACGACGCCCATCTGTACCTGCGCCGGGCGGCGGCGCTGTCCGCCGTTGTCGCCGCGGTGGGTGACGCCGACGCCGACGTCTACGCCCTGGCCGGCAACGGGACCCGGCGGCAGTACACGGTGGACCTGCCGCCGGAGGCGGCGGGCTACCGGGAGCAGGCCCGGGCCTTCCTGGCGCGCTACCGCGAGACCCCGGCTCCAGCCCGCCGCGGCCTGCTCGCCGAGTCCGGTTACCTGGTGCCGCACTGGCCCGGGCCGTTCGGGCGCGGGGCGGGGCCGGTCGAGCAGCTGGTCATCGAGGAGGAGCTCACCGAGGTGGAGATGCCCACCCTCGGCATCGGCGGATGGGTCCTGCTGACCCTGACCCAGACCGCCACCCCGGAGCAGATCGAGCGCTGGGTACCGCCCAGCCTGGCGGGGGACCTGTACTGGTGCCAGCTGTTCAGCGAGCCCAACGCCGGCTCGGACGCGGCGGCGGTGCAGGCCCGGGGCGAGAAGGTCGACGGCGGCTGGAAGATCACCGGGCAGAAGGTGTGGACGAGCGGGGCGCAGCACAGCAACCGCGGGCTGGCCACCATCCGCACCGACCCGTCCGCGCCGAAGCACAAGGGCATCACCGCCGTGGTGGTCGATCTGCAGGCGCCCGGCGTGGAGGTGCGGCCGCTGCGCGAGATCACCGGCGAGGCCTTGTTCAACGAGGTCTTCTTCAACGAGGTGTTCGTCCCGGACGCGGATGTGGTCGGCGAGGTCAATGATGGCTGGCGGGTGGCCCGCACCACGCTCGGCAACGAGCGGGTGACCATCGGCGGTGGCTCCCGCGAGGGGGTGTCGGCGTTCGAGCTCCTGGAACTGGCCGCGCGGTACGGGGTGACCGACACCGAGAACGTGCGCGCCATCGCCCGGCTCGTTGTCGAGGAGCAGGCCATGCGGGTGGTCAACCTGCGGCAGGTGACGCGGGCGGTGATCGGGTCGGGTCCCGGGCCGGAAGGCAACGTGACCAAGCTGCTGTCGGCCGAGCATGCCCAGCGGGTGACCGAGCTCGCGATGCGCCTGGCCGGCCCGGCCGCCGTGACGGGCGCCGAGGAGCGGGTCAGCTTCGAGTACCTCTTCGACCGCTGCCTGAGCATCGCCGGCGGCACGTCGGAGATCACCCGCAATGTGATCGCCGAGCGGATCCTCGGCCTGCCCCGGGACCCGCTCGTCCGCTGACGCGCACGCCGCAGGCGGGTACGCCCGCCAGGCGGCACGGGAATACGCAGCGGGCTGGGATGATCATCCCGGCCCGCTGCGTACCCCCCTGGGTCAGGACTGGGGCGTCCCCGCGGCCGCCCGGCTGCGCGGCAGGAACACCTTGCTGCCGGGATAACCGGGCCGGGGCAGGCCCAGGACGTGCTGGGCGATGATGGTGCGGAACACCTCGATGGTCCCGCCGTAGGTCGCCGTGCCCTGGGCGAAACGGTGCGCATAGTCGATGGAGCCGTCGCCCGGGGCACCGGGCGCACCGGGGCTCAGGACGCCCAGCGGTGCGGTCAGGTCGATCAGCTCGGCGGCCCCCTCAACCAGGGCCAGTGAGCCTTTCACCCGGCCCATCGGGCCCGGCGTGCACATGCCCGCCTCGATCTCGGTGGCGACCCGGCCCAGCCGCGCCAGCACGGCCGGGTCGTCAGCGGGCCGGCTGCCGTCCGCCCGGGCCGAGTCGCGCGCCCAGCCGATCGCCGAGTCGAGCGCGGCTTCCAGGGGCCGCAGGAAGTGCCGTCCGATCGAGAGGTCGGCCAGGCCGTCCTCCCCGTCGCCGATGCTGTGCTCCTCGTCGAGCGGGCCGTGCAGCACGGCCCAGCCGTCGTTGACGCCGCCGAGCCGGTAGCGGTCGGAGATGCGCGCGTCGTCGTAGTAGACGATGTTGGTTCGCTCGCCGCTGAAGGCGCGGATGCCCTGGATCTCGATGCCCGGGGTGTCCAGCGGGACCAGGAACATCGTCAGGCCCTTGTGCTTGGGCAGGTCCGGGTCGGTGCGGGTGATCAGGAACGTGTACTGGCAGTTGTGGGCGCCCGTGGTGAAGATCTTCGAGCCGTTGAGCACCCACTCGTCGCCGTCCCGCACGGCCCGCACCTTCGCGGCCGCGATGTCCGATCCGCCGTCCGGCTCGGTGTAGCCCAGGCAGAACCGGGCGGTGCCGGCCGCCACCCCGGCCTTCAGCTTGCCGCGCAGCTCCGGCTCGGCGAACTTCTCTACCGCCGTCCACACCAGCAGCGTCGTCCCGGCCGTGATGTCCGGTACGTCGTGCCGCTCGAGCTCGAGTTCCAGGAGCCGCTGGCAGATGGGGTCCAGCCCGGCGCCGCCCTCGGAGACCGGCCAGGCCGGGGTGAGCCACCCGCGCTCGGCCAGGGCCAGGTGGACCTTCTCGCTGAAGCCGTCGCCGGTCTCCCGCTCGTGCTCGCGCACGTCGGGCGTCATCAACTGGCCGAGGGTGGCCCGCACGACGCCGGCGAAGCTCTGCTGCTGTGGGGTCAGCTCGACCCGGCTGAAATCCATGGCTGTCTCCTCGTCGGCGGGCTGGTCAGGACTGCGCCACAGCGCCGGTCAGCTGGGCACCGATACCGGCAAGATCGGCGGCCGGGTCACCGGCCAGCGCGCTCCACCCCTTGGCCCGCAGGAAATACAGGCTCGCGTCCGCCTCGACCGTGAATCCCAGCCCGCCCTGCATGTGAGCGGACGTCGTGGTCCCGTACGTGGCGGTGCGGACCGCGTGATTGAACGCCATGAGCGCCAGCTCCGGACGGGCGCCGGGTTCGTACTGGGCGGTCCAGGCGGCCTTCCGGACCAGGTTCCGGCCGCCCGCGACGGCGATGGCGACCTCGGTGAGCGGGAAGGCCACGCCCTGCAGCGTGCCGATCGGGACGCCCAGCGTCTCGCGGGTCTTGGCGAACTCGACCGCTATGCCGAGCGCGGACTGGGTCATCTCGACCAGCGCGGCCGCCATGAGCAGCTTCCACTCGCGTACCGCCTCGGCGAACAGCTCCGCGGCCCCGGATCCGGTGGCCAGCTCGTACTGCTCGGAGCGGTGGTCCGGCTGCCACCAGGCCAGCGGGGTACAGCCCTGATTGGGCACGTGCGGCCCGGGGGCCGCAGCAGCGTAGAGCGCGAGCCTGCCGTCGGCCAGTGCGATGACGCACGGGGCGATCGCCGCGTCCGGGACCAGCTGCGGCCGGCCGGCCGCCACCGGCTGCGGGGCGAGCGTGAAGATCCGCTCATCGTGCGACGCGGCGTCGAGTATCTCGGTGGGGGCCCCCGCCCGGGACAGCAGGCGCGTGGCTGCCACGTGGCTGATGAGCGGCACGGGGGACAGGCTGCGCCCGTACTCCCCGGCGATGAGCACCAGGTCGACCAGCGTGGCGTCGTCACCGCCCTGGGACGCGGGCAGGCTCATCGTGGCCACGCCCATGCCGAGCAGCTTGCTCCACAGGGCTTCGTCGTAGCCAAGGGGCTCGGCCGCGCGGACGACCGAGGTCGGACTCTCCTTAGCGAAGAACTCGGCGAACGCCTCCCGGACAGCTTCCTGATTCTCATCGAGTGAGAAGTCCTGACGCCGGAGTTCGAAGCGGTCCATCCCTCAGGCTCCATCCCGGGTCGCGCCTCGGCGGGGCAGCCGATCACAGGACAGCCCGGACCGCCGACGACAGAGAATAAGCTATTACAGTAAAGCATACTGTAATAGCATCGATCATGGCGGTCAACTGGTGCGCGGCGAGGCCTGGCCACCTCTCGGC
>JAOPYP010000292.1 GCA_025964635.1 Actinomycetes bacterium
GTGCTGGCTGACGCCGGTCATCCCGTGGTCGCCGGGCTGCTCGGGCTGGGGGCGGCGGGCCTCGCCGCCGCCGTGGTGGTGATGGCCTGGAGCGTGCATGTCCACCAGATCCGGCTGGCCGAGCACCTGGCCCGCCGGCAGTTCCTGGTGACCCCGGAGGCCACCCCGTCCGCACACGCCGTGAACGGGAACGGGCACGGGAATGGGCACGCGCGCGCGGGCGAGGGCAGCGGGGAGCCCGAGGCCGCGGCCCAGGAGGCCGCCCGCCCGGCCGCCACCGGCCTGGCCCCACCCGTGGTCATCGACGGGCCGGACACCGTCGTCACTGGCGAGCAGGCCCGCTACCGCGTCCAGCCTGCGGGTACCCGCAAGGTGATGTCCTGGGCCGCGGGCGGCGGCTCGGTGGCGCAGGCTCCCGATCCGTCCCATCCCGACGAACTGCTCGTGGTCGCGGACCAGCCGGGCACCCTGATGCTCACGGTGCGCGTGCGCGAGGGCATGACGGAGACGCGCGGGATGAAAACCATCACCGCCGTCCCGGAGGTGACCGGCGCCGTGCCGCCGTTCACGCTGCGGCTGTTCCTGCACGGCTGGGGCCTGGTCGCGGTGGCCGTCCTGATCGTCGGGTTCGCAGGGGCACTCGACGCCCTGGGCAACCTGCCCTCCTCCGAGTTCATCGCGCTGGTTGCCCCGCTGGCCGCGCTGCTCGCCGTGGCCCTGATCACGCGCGGGCCGGGCGACACCGGCGGCCCGGCCAGCAGTAAGGAGTCCGCCCGTCCCCGCCTCTGACCGTCCGCCGTTCGCCGGCCCGCCTCCCCGGTGTCCTGACCGGCTGGCCGGGTAGGTAGCCGGTCAGTCCCCCAGCAGGCATCGCGCTCCCCAGCGGGCAGCGCGGTGCCGTGCGCGACGGGGGGCTCATGGCGGAGTCAGCGGGCGGCGCGGGGTTCCCGCCGCGGATACCGCCGATGCTGGCGGTGGCCACCACGGAGATCCCGGAACCGGAGTCCTCCTGGGCGGCCGAGTTCAAGTGGGACGGCGTGCGCGCGGTGGCCTACGTGTCGGCCGGGCGGCTGCGGCTGCTCTCGCGCAATGACCGGGACATGATCCGGGCCTACCCGGAGCTGGCGGAACTGGCGCGCCAGGCCGGGACCCGGGACATGGTCCTGGACGGGGAGATCGCCGCGTTCACCGGCGGCCGCCCGAGCTTCGCGGCCCTGCAGCGACGCATGCACGTCGGCGCGCCGGGACCGCAGCTGGTGGCCTCGGTCCCGGTGACCTACCTGGTGTTCGACATCATGTACCTGGACGGGCAGCCGCTGATCGGCGAGCCCTACGCGCGCCGGCGAGAGATCCTGGAGGCGCAGCCCCTGGGCGGCCAGCACGTGCACGTCACGCCGTCGTTTCCCGGCGGCGGGCAGGCCGTGCGCGCGGTGAGCATCCGTGACGGGCTCGAGGGCATCGTGGTCAAGCGGCTGGACTCCCCCTACCAGCCCGGGCGCCGCTCCCCGGCCTGGCTGAAGATCAAGAACCGGCGGGTCCTGGACGTGATCGTGGGTGGCATCAGCCCCGGGCGGGGCCACCGGGCCGGGCAGATCGGCTCGCTGCTGGTCGGGATCCCCGAAGGAGGCGGCCTCACGTACGCCGGCCGGGTCGGCACCGGCTTCACCCAGCCGGTGCTGCAGGGACTGGAGCGGTTGCTGGCTCCGCTGCGGCGGGACAGCCCGCCGTTCAGCGGCCCCATTCCGCAGGCCCAGGCCCGGGACGTGACCTGGGTCGAGCCCCGGCTGGTCATCGAGGTCAGCTACGCCGAGCGGACGCCCGACGGGATTCTCCGCGCCGCCTCCTTCCAGGGCCTGAAATCCCCCGGGACGAGCACGGGCTAAGGGCTTACTGCGTTCAGCGGCCCGGCGAGCGCAGCGTGTCCGTGCCGCCCTCTTCCGGGCCGAGCTCGTCCATGCCCCCTTCCTCGGGGCCGAGTTCGTCGGTCCCGCCGTCCTCAGGACCAAGGACATCCGTCCCGCCCGGCTCGGGGCCGAGTTCGTCCGGGCCAACGGGCTCGGAGCCAAGCACGCCGGCGTCCGGCTCGGGCTCGTTATCGGGCTTGGGGTCGCGCGCCATGCCGGCCTCCCTCAAAGGTTGTGTGCCCCGAGTCCTGCCCGGCCGCGTGCCGAGGGACACGACCTGACGGCGGCCGCCTGGCGTGCGGGCGACATATCACGCGCTTCGTGCGCCAGAACCTGGGCAAATCACCCGGCCAGCAGCACGTTGCTCGGCTCGGGAAAAGTCGGCGGAAACGCCGCCGCCCGGCCGGACGGGGCCTCGGCGTCAGCGTGAGCTTCGCGCCGGAAGCCAGCGCGGCAGGCGTTAGCGGGCCCAGGCGTCAGCGCGGCGCCGCGGCCGCCAGCAGCTCGCGGGCGATGATCAGCTTCTGGATCTCGCTGGTCCCCTCGTACAGTCGGTACAGCCGGGAGTCGCGGTACAGCCGCTCCACCACGGTGGAGCTCATGTAGCCGAGGCCGCCATGGACCTGCACCCCGCGGTCGGCGACCCGGGAGACCATCTCGCTGCAGTAGAGCTTGGCGG
>JAOPYP010000372.1 GCA_025964635.1 Actinomycetes bacterium
ACGAACAGCAGCATCAGGACGACGGGGAGCATCAGGGCGGTGAAGAACGCCTCCGGATCGCGCAGCGACCGGCGGACGCAGCGGGTCACCATCACCCGGGAGTCGGTGAGCGCGTAGGCCATGCTCATCGGGCCATCTCCTTCGATTCCTGGGCCGGGCGGCGGGCCGCGGCGGGGTGGCCGTTGCCGGACTCACCGGCCGGCTGGTCCGCGGCGGGCTGGGCGGTGACGGACAGGAAGACGTCGTCCAGGCTGGGGCGGTAGGTGGACACCTTGTCCGCGAGTGCACCGGCCTCCTGGAGCTGGCCCAGGATGTGGAAGATCTCCCGGGCCGTGCCCTCGGTGGCCACGTCGATGGTCCGCAGCCGGTCGTCGGCGCGCACCGGGTCGAGACCACGCAGCGCGCGTTCGTAGCTGGTCAGGTCGGTGAAGCGCAGCCGGACGACTTCCGCACCGAGCCTCGCCTTCAGCTCGTCGGGCGTGCCCCGGGCTACGACCTGGCCGTGGTCGAGCACCGCGACCGTGTCCGCCAGCTGGTCCGCCTCCTCCAGGTACTGGGTGGTCAGCAGGACCGTGACGCCCTCGTCGACCAGGCGCCGGACCGTGCTCCACAACTGTTCGCGGCTGCGCGGGTCCAGTCCGGTGGTCGGCTCGTCCAGGAACACGAGCCGGGGCCGGGCGATCATGCTGATGGCCAGGTCCAAACGGCGCCGCATGCCGCCGGAGTACTTGGCGGCCCGCCGGTCGGCCGCGTCGGCCAGGTCGAACTCGGCCAGCAGCTCGCCAGCCCGGGCCCGGGCCGCGCGCCGGGGCAGGCGCAGGAGCCGGGCCATCATCTCCAGGTTCTCCCGGCCGGTCAGCATCTCGTCCACCGCCGCGTACTGCCCGGTCAGGCTGATCGACCGCTTGACCCCGACCGGGTCGGTGCGCAGGTCGCGCCCGGCGATGGTGGCGGTCCCCGCGTCGGGGCGCATCAGGGTGGCCAGGATCCTGACCACGGTCGTCTTCCCCGCCCCGTTCGGGCCGAGCAGGGCCAGCACCGAGCCGGTCTCGACCGCCAGGTCCACGTGATCCAGGACGGCGTGGCCGCCGAGCGACTTGCAGAGACCCTCGACCTCAACTGTGTATGTCATACACTGAACCGTATGCGTCATACACAGTTATCGTCAAGCGGGTACCGCGCCGCCCTCCTGGGCTCGCGCCACCCCCGTAAGGTGGCGGGATGACGGAGGAGCCGATGCCTGCTCAGGACACCCGGGATGCCGGGCGTGGTCAGGCAGCCCGCAATGCCGGGGGTGGTCAGGCGGCCCCGAATGCCGGAGGTGGTCAGGCGGCCGGAGATGATCGCCGCGCCCACGGCGCCCAGGGTGAGCCGCTCCCGCCGCTCCCCCCGGGTCTCGACCTGCTCTGGGGCCGCCGTGGCCGGGGCCAGCGCGGCCCTAAGCCCGGCCTGTCCGTCGAGGCGATCGTCGCGGCGGCCGTCCGCCTGGCCGACGCCGAGGGGCTCGAGGCGGTGTCCATGGCCCACGTCGCCAAGCAGCTTGGGTTCACCACGATGTCGTTGTACCGGCACGTGACCAGCAAGGAAGAACTCCTCCAGCTGATGTGGAACGCCAGCGCGCAGGGGGCCGAGGAGCTCGTCATCACCGGGGATGACTGGCGGGCACGGCTGCAGGCGTGGGCCTTGACCCAGCGCAGCATGATCGACCAGCATCCGTGGATCACCCAGATGCCGATGGCCGCGCCGCCGATGGCCCCGAACTCGCTGGCGTTCGTGGAGCACGGGCTGGAGGCGATGGACGGAACGGGCCTGGCCGACGCGGACAAGCTCCGTGTGATCGGCCTGATCAGCTCGTACACGCTCAGCGAGGCCCGGATGGCCCACGACGCCGCCCGCGCCGCCCGGCAGGTGCAGGCCGCAGCGGCGGGGGGTGAGCCCGTGCCCGTCTGGACCTGGGAAGCGCTCGTGCGGGAGGTCACTGACGAGCAGACCTATCCCCGGCTGCACCGGCTGGCCTGGTCCGATGAGATCGGGGATGACCCGTCCGGTTTCGACGAGCAGGAAGAGTTCCGGTTCGGCCTGGACCGGATCCTCGACGGCGTCGAGGCCTTCATCGCCCGCGCCCAGCCGGCCCCCGACTAAACGCCGCGCGTTCCATGACCGGGCCGGCCGGACCGCGTTCGTTCTCGCCGTCGCGCACATCCTCGCGGACGGCTTCCACAGCGCGCCTGGCGTCCCGGGAACCTTGATCGGCGGCTGCGCGGGGTTATTCTCGCCCTCATGCGGACGCTGGCGGTGATCGGTGCGGGCGCCAAGGGCATCGCGATCGCCGCGAAGGCCCGGGCGCTCGCGGCCGCGGGCCTCGGCCCGCCCCGGGTGGTCCTCGTGGAGCGGGGCACGCCGGCCGGGACCTGGACCGGGGACCAGGGCTACACCAGCGGCTTGCTGCCGCTGGGCACGCCGCCCGAGAAGGACGTCGGCTATCCGTACCCGGAGAGCTGGGGCGCGGCCTCGGGCGCGGTGACCGAGGCCATGATGGCCTACACCTGGCCGCGGCACCTGATCGCCCGCGGCACGTACGCGGACTGGGTGGATCGCGGCCGGCTGCGGCCTGCGCACCGCGAGTGGGGTGAGTACCTGCGTGCGGTGGGCGCGGCCTGCGGGGCCGAGATCGTGGCGGGTGAGGCCGCCAGCCTCGACATCGAGGACGGTCACTGGCGGCTCGGCCTGGCCGGCGGCGGCCTGATCGACGCGGCCGGGGTCGTGCTGACCGGCCCGGGGCCGCCCACCCAGGTGCCCGGGCAGCCGCGCGGCCACCCGCTCGTCCTGGACGGCCGCACCTTCTGGCAGCACGCGGGCGACCTGGGCCAGCGGGCCGGCAGCATCTGTGTCGTCGGCAGCGGGGAGACGGCCGCCTGGATCGTGATCACCCTGGCCCAGCAGTGCCACGAACGATCCACCATCGACGTGCTGACCAGCCGCGGTGTCCTTTACTCCCGCGGCGAGAGCTACGACGAGAACCGTTTCTACTCCGATCCCGGTGACTGGCCCCGGCTGGCCGAATCGCACCGCCGCGAGTTCCTCGAGCGCACCGACCGTGGCGTGTTCTCGGTGCAGGCCGAGGCGACGCTCAACAAGCTGCACGGCTTCCGGACCCTGGCCGGGCGGGCCGTCGCACTCGAGGCTGGCCAGCGGCAGGTCGTGGTCACCATCGGATACGGGGAGGACCGCGAGCGGGTCGCATACGACCTGGTCATCGTGGCCATGGGGTTCAACAGCCGCTGGTTCGAGGGACTGCTGGGCGGTGAGGCCCAGCGGCGCCTGGCCGCCGCCCGGGCCGGAGACGATCTGGAGCGGCTCATCGATGTGAACCTGGCCGTCACGGGCCTGGAGCCGCCACTGCACTTGCCGGTGCTGGCCGGGCTCGCGCAAGGGCCAGGCTTCCCCAACCTGAGCTGCCTCGGCCTGCTCAGCGATCGTGTCCTGCGCCGCTACGTCCCGCTCCCGGAGACGGCCCCGCAGCTCTCGGAGAGGAGCTACCGTGCCTGAGCCGCTCTACGAGGCCTGGGAGCACGACGACTACGTGCACCGCAGCGTGGTCATGCCCGCCGGGCTGGCCGAGCGGCTGGCCGCCGAGGCGGAGCGGCGCGACATCTCCGTAAGCGACCTGCTGATCGAGTACGCCGAGGCAGGCTTGCGCGCTTCAGGCCCGGGCGCCTGAACGCGGCCCGCAACCGTCACTGCGGCCTCTGCAGACTCACCAGCCCCGGGACCGGCACGGCCGGGGGAAACGCGGCACACTGGGCTGGTGGCCAGCAACGTCCGGACCTCCGTCCGGGTCGAGGGTGTAGTCCAGGGGGTCGGATTCCGCCCATTCGTCTACTCCCTGGCCACCCGGCTCGGCCTGGCCGGCTGGGTCGGCAACGACGTGGACGGCGTGTTCGCTGAGGTGGAGGGGCCCGCCGGGCAGATCCGGGACTTCCTGGAGGCGCTGGAGCGGGACGCGCCGCCGCTGGCCCGGGTCGAGCGGGTCAGCGCGCAGCCGGTGGCCCCGGATGGGCGTCCCGGCTTTGCCATCGTGGCCAGCGAGACGGCCGGCCCCCGCCGCGCCCTGGTCTCCGCGGACAGCGCGACGTGCGCGGACTGCCTCCGTGAGCTCGCCGACCCGGCCGACCGGCGCTTCGGCTACCCGTTCATCAACTGCACGAACTGCGGGCCCCGGTTCACGATCGTCCGCGACGTGCCCTATGACCGGCCGCTGACCACCATGGCGGGCTTCACCATGTGCGCGGCGTGCGCGGCGGAGTACCACGACCCGGCTGACCGCCGGTTTCACGCCCAGCCGGTGTGCTGCCCGGCCTGCGGGCCGCGGCTGCGGCTGCTTGCCGCGGACGGGACAGAACTGCCCGGCCCGGACGGCACCCCAGGCGGCACCCCCGGTGCCGCCCTGGCCGGCGCGGTGGCCGCGCTGGCCGCGGGCCAGGTGCTGGCCGTGAAGGGCCTCGGCGGTTACCACCTCGCGGTGGACGCGGCCAGCGAGCAGGCCGCTGCGCTGCTGCGGGCCCGCAAGCACCGGGAAGACAAGCCGTTCGCGGTGATGGCCGCGGACCTGGCCGCGGCCCGCACTCTCTGCGAGGTGGACGACGTCGCGGCCAGCCTGCTGACCAGCCCCCGGCGGCCCATCGCGCTGCTGCCCCGCCGGGACGCCGGGCCGGGGGCGGCCCGGCTCGCCGCGGCCGTGGCCCCGGGCAACCGGCAGCTGGGCGTGATGCTGCCTTATACCCCGCTGCATCACCTGCTGCTCCGCGACTTCGGCCGCCCGATGGTGCTGACCAGCGGCAACGTCTCTGACGAGCCGATCGCCTACCAGGACGCGGACGCCCTGGCCCGGCTGGGCGGCATCGCCGACGTGTTCCTCACCCACGACCGGCCGATCCATATCCGGACCGACGACTCGGTGGTCCGCCCGTTCCGCGGCCGGGAAACCGTGCTCCGCCGCTCCCGCGGCTACGTCCCGGAGCCGCTGACCGTGGCCACCCGCTTCGGCCGGCCCGTGCTGGCCTGCGGGGCGGAGCTGAAGAACACGTTCTGCCTCGGCCGCGAAGACCGGGCCTTCCTCTCCCATCACGTCGGTGATCTGGAGAACTACGAGACGCTGCGCTCGTTCACCGACGGCATCGGGCACTTCCGGCGCTTGTTCGACGTAGCGCCGCAGATCATCGCCCACGACCTGCACCCGGAGTACCTCTCCACCAAGTACGCGCTCGAGCAGGACGACTACGTGCTGGCCGGCGTGCAGCACCATCACGCGCACATCGCCTCCTGCCTGGCCGACAACGGCGAGGCCGGCCCGGTCATCGGGGTCGCCTTCGACGGCACCGGCTACGGGACGGACGGCACGATCTGGGGCGGTGAATTCCTGCTGGCCGATCTGGCCGACGCGGAACGGGCCGGGCACCTGGCCGGCGTCCCGATGCCCGGCGGCGCGGCCGCGATCCGCCAGCCGTGGCGGATGGCCGCCGCCTACCTGGACGCCGCCTTCCCCGGTGGCCTGCCCGCGGGCCTGGACGTGGCTGCCCGGAACTCCGGCGCCTGGCCGGACGTGGTCACGCTGGCCCGGCGCGGGGTGAACGCCCCCGTGACGACCAGCGCGGGGCGGCTGTTCGACGCGGTGGCCGCGCTGCTGGGCGTGCGCGACGCCATCAACTACGAGGGCCAGGCGGCGGTGGAGCTGGAGCAGCTGGCCGCCACGTCCGGCCCTGACCCGTACCCGGCCGCGATCACGGACGGCCCGCCGCTCACCGTGGCGGGCAGTGACCTGGTCCGCGCCGCGGCCGAGGACCTGCTGGCCGGGGTCCCGCGGGAGGTCATCGGCGCCCGGTTCCACCAGGGCGTGGCCGCGATGATCGGCGAGGTCTGCGGGCTGCTGCGGGACCGGTCCCGGCTGGGCACGGTGGCGCTGTCCGGCGGGGTGTTCCAGAACCTGCTCCTGCTCGGGACCGTCGTGGACCTGCTGGAGAAGCGGGGCTTCCGGGTCCTGACCCATTCCCGGGTCCCGCCGAACGACGGCGGGATCAGCCTGGGACAGGCTGTGGTGGCCGCGGCGAGGGACCGGGCGGGGCGGCTGGGCTAACCCTGGCTGGCCTAACCCTGGCTGGCCTAACCCCGGCTGGCCTAACCCCGGCTGCCCTGACCTCGTGCCGGTGGCTGAGCTGGGCCAGCCGGGCCCGGGCGGCCGGGCTGGGGTTCTCCTCCGAGGCCGCCGCGGCGACGTGCCAGCCCGGGAGATCCCCGCGCAGCGAGGGTGACTGGCGCAGCCGGAGCGGGACGACGAGGACCTCACCGAGAACGCGGCCGCCGTCACCAGCAGCGGCAGCGGCGCCGGCGCCGGCCCCGCCCGCCCCGCATAGCCCGGCCGACGGCCTCGTGATCAACTGAATGGTGCTGCTCCCACGACACCATTCAGTTGATCACGAGGCCGGGCCGCGGACCCACCGGTTCCGGGCCCGCAGACGTGAGGTGCCGAGGGCGCCTGAGCCGGAGCTCACGGCACGCGGGACGCCGGGGCGTCCAGGACCGAGCAGGCCAGGGCGCGCAGGGCCGCGGACAGCCGCGCCGGCCCGGACGTGGCCAGCTCATTCAGGACCGGCTCACTGTGCAGAGTGCCCAGCAGCAGGTGGCCCATCATGCCGGCGTCGGCATCGGGGCGTTGCGCCGCGATGAGCCCGGTGATGTGGCCGTGCCAGAACCGGTAGACCGGGTGATTCTCCCGCTCCTCGGTGACCTCCTGCCTGGCCGGCGGCAGCGCGGCGCCGGAGTAGGCAAGCTCCGCCATCAGGCTCTTGTTGCGGCTGACCACCCCGACCATCGCGTCCAGGAAGGCCAGCAGCCGCTCGCGGTCCGGGGCACCCT
>JAOPYP010000378.1 GCA_025964635.1 Actinomycetes bacterium
TGATGCCAGCTCGGCGACCAGGCGCGCCGGGTCATGCTGGGACAACCGGGCCCGCAGGTCGTCGGGGCCGGTCAAGATCGGGGTCCGGGCCTGGCCGTTCGTCTGGGTCCGCTCGGCGCGGGCGCTGCGCCTGGCGACTATCAGCCCCCGGATCGCCTCCCCGCGCCATCGCGGCCCTTCGGTACGCCGCGAGCCCGGCCCGACTGAGCGGCCCGCGCCGCGCGGCTGCGGCAGGACCAGAACCGGGGCCTCGCCCCCGTGGAAACCGTGTCAGGTGGGCGAGGGGGCGGAGGTGCTGGGTCCATCCCCGGGTCGCCGGCCTCGCCGTGGCGGGTTGAGCGCGGCCAGCAGGTCCTCCGTGGTGGGGGCAGCGGGTAGCGGCTGGGCGTGGTCGGCTCGCATGCTTGCTGTGATGAACGCGAATGTCCGGCGCCAGGAGTGCGGGGCGGTCCCGGCCGTTGCGCTGATGATTCCGCCGGTGGCCAGCAGCAGCAGGATGACGTCTTCGGGGACCAGGTCGCCGCGCAGGGTGCCCTCGCGCTGCGCGCGCTGGATCAGTTTCAGCTGCGCCCAGTAGATCTGGTCGCGCATCTCGCTGACGGTCGCATAGTCGGGCATCCTCAGGGTGAGCACGTCGGACAGGCTGCGGTCTTGCTGCTGGATCTCGCACAGTCGCTCCAGGTATCCCACGAAGCCGGTCCAGCCGTCGGGCGCGTTCATCGCCTCCTCGGCGATCCGCAGGTACTCGGCGGCACGGCCGGTGAACACGGCCTCGATCAGCTCTCCCCGGGTGAACCGCCGGTGCAGGGTGGCGAGGCCCACCCCGGCCTGTTTCGCGATCTCCTCCAGTGCCACGTCGACCCCGCGGGCAGCGAACACGACGCGCGCCGCCTCCACGATCCGCTCCTGGTTGTGCGCAGCGTCGCGGCGCAGGCGGCGCGGGCCGTTCGCGCGGGGGGCGGGTCCGGCGGTCATGAGGTGATCCTAGCGTCTAACTGAAAGAATTTCTTCCACTTCCTTGCCACGCCTGGCGGCCCCGGCTAGCATTCTAAGTGGATGAATTACTTTCACTTCAGGAGGGCAGCATGGCCACCCCGTCAGAACTGATGGTCCGCACGGACGATTCGTGGAACGCCCGCGACTGGGACGCGTTCGAGGCACTGCATGACCCGGACTGCGTCGTCTACTGGCCCGGCTTCCAGGACACTCCGACCAAGGGCGTCTCCGACCACCACGCCGAATCCGAGGCGTTCTGCGACGCGTTTCCCGATAACAAGGTGCACAACCGGCCCTACCACATCCTGTTCGGCGACGACGGCTCCAGCTGCTTCGTCACCCGGTTCACCGGCACCTTCACCCAGCCGTGGAAGCTGCCGGACGGGACGAGCATCGAACCCACCGGGCGCTCGTTCGACATCGTCTTCTCAACCGCGGCGCGCTGGACTGACGGCCGCATCACCGAGGAATACCTGTTCTGGGACAGCGCGACATTCCGCAGCCAGATCGGCCTGGCCTGACCCATCACCCAGACGCGCCACTTCCGTGCCGACTGACCCACCGACACCCAAAGGATTGCCATGATTGACCGTCGTACGCTTCTCAAGAGCGGCAGTGCCGCCGCTTTTGGAGCTCTCGCGCTGACCGCCGTCGCGCGTGGCACCGACCTGGCTCAGGCGGCCACTGTCACGCCCGCGCTGTTGCCAGACCCGGCCACCACTCCGGTCCCGAACCCGCCGTTCCCCAAGAACATCACCCACGCGGAGCGGGCCCATCTGCAGACCTTCGACGAACTGGATTTCGACGTCTTCTCGCACGCGGACTGGGCGCGCCTCGGTGAGAGCCACGCACAGAACATCCGCGCTCACTGGCCCGATGGGCACTACACCGACGGCATCGACCGGCACATCGCCGATCTCAGCGCTTTGTTCGTCTGGGCGCCGGACACCCGCATTGAATCGCACCCGATCCGGGTCGCGATGAACGAACTGACCGCCGTCACCGGAGTGATGCAAGGAACCTTCACCCGTCCGATGCCGGACGGCAAGGGCGGCTTCATTCAGCCGACTGGCAAGAAGTACGCCATTAACATGGCCACCGTCGGGATCTGGAACAGCCACGGTGTTATGGATGAGGAGTTCCTCTTCTGGGACAACCAGACCTTCTACCAGCAAATCGGCCTGGCCTGAACACAGGCTTCACTAGCCTCCGATCACTAGCCTCCGACTCCTCAGACGCAGGTGGGGTATCGGCTAGGTGGCCGATACCCCACCACCATAATGCTTGCCGTGACGCGGCCCTGGATCGCTGAGCTGCGCCCGATGGACCTGCAGGCCGACTTGCCCTGGTGAACGCCGCGGAGTAGAACGGCGAATCCGCCCGCAGGACCAGGATCCCGGTGCACCCGGCGGCGCGGGCGGCCGTGACCGGGACCGTGCGAAGCTGGCGCCACTGTGGGAGGAGGCCGCGTTGCCGCCGCGCAGCCGGGTGGCGGCGATCACCGGCGTCCCGACCAGCGTGCTGATGGTGGCGGCCAGCACGTTCAGGCCCGGACCAGCAGGCTCTTGCCCTGGATCTTCGTGCGCCCGAACGCCGCACCGGACAATGCACTCGGACTGATCGTTGTTGAAAGTAAATGTCGTACTGCAGCGTGCCGGTGTCCTTGGTCCGCACGATCTCCATGCATTGAGCGGGCAAGCGTCTTCCGATTAACGTGCCCGGACTGCCGGCCGGGCCAGCGCCCGGCCGCGCAACGACGACATGAGCAGCGGCTGCGCAGCCGGTCCGGTCCGGGTCGTACCTGATTTGAGAGCCGGCGCTGTCCCGGCCCCCGTGCGTGGTGGTCAGGGGTGGACCGGTCCGCTGGGCCCGGAATCGAGGCGGAGCGACTGCATGATGGCGAACGTGGTGGTGGTGGTGAAAATCTCGATGTCCGCGGCGGCGAGCACGCCGGTGTACTTGGCGATGATGGGCGCGGCGGCGCGCTCGGTGACGGTGTCGAGATGGGCTTTCACCCCGGCCCAGGCGTTCTCCCCGTAGTGCATGTAGAAGGGCACCGGGTCGACCGTGGCCAGCGCCTCTTTCGCGCTGGCTTCGATGTCGGCGATGTAGGCCTGGTGCACCGCGACGTCGTCGCGGGTGGCGAGCCTGCCGAGGTGCCCGCAGATGAAGTGGGTCCACGGGTAGGACAATGCGGTGGCCGGCGCGGCCATGTAGCCGGGGACGTCCTCGGACAGGTTGAGGTTGTAGATGGGCACCCAGCCGGCGTTGACGACGTCGATGAACATGAGGGTGTCGTGGCCGGGGAAGTGGATGTAGATGTTGTCCGGTGAGTGGTTGGGGCCGTGCCAGGCCAGCTCCACGCGCTCGCCCCCGACCTCGAGGGTGTAGCGGTCGGCGAAGGTCACCTCCGGGACCGGCCGGGCCGGGTCATCGTCGCGCAGCAGCAGCCGCCGGGTCTCCTCGTGCCCGACGCGGACCACGTCCTGGTCGAACAGCGAGGCCGCGCTGGCGTGGTCGGCGTGGTGATGCGAGTACACCAGGTGGGTGACCCGGTTGCTCACGCCGTTGGCGG
>JAOPYP010000379.1 GCA_025964635.1 Actinomycetes bacterium
GTGTAGTAGTCGTTCTGGGCCTGCTGGGCCATGGTGAACGGGCCCGGCACGGTGATCTTGGTGGTCCGGGTGGTGCTGGCCCGCAGGAACTCCAGGTCTCCCACCTCGACCGGGTGGCGGCGGCGGATCGGCCCGGTCACCCGGGGCACCGGGTTCGGCTCGCCGCTGCGGTCCAGTGCGGTGCCAGGGTGGTCGATATCCACCCCGTCCAGGGCCGTCGCGAAGCGGTTCGAGTAGCTTTCCCGGCGGATCTCCCCGTCGGTCACGATGTCCAGGCCGGCTTTTTCCTGGGCCCGGATGGCCAGTTCGGTCGCGTCGCGCTGGGCCTGTTCCAGGTATTCCGGGGCGACCCGCCACAGTTCGGTCGCGCGGACCCGCGGCGGGAACCGGCCGCGAAGCCGCGTGCGGTCGATGAGCCAGTCCGGCTGGGGATAACTGCCGACCAGGGAGGTGGGGAAGAGCATGACAGCCACAATGTCAGATCGCCCACCGCCACGCAGCCCTGCAGTCGCCGCCACGCAGCCCCGCAACCGCGCCGCCCCGCCGTCCCGGCCGGCGCGGCTACCCCCCGGACGGGTTGATCTCGGGACGCCCGGTGACCTCGGTGCTGACCACTCGCCTGGTCACGCTGAGCGGACCGAGCCCGGACAGCGCCTCGGTGACGCGCGCGGCCAGCCCGGGGGCGGCGGCGGTGGACTCGGCCAGCCCGACGGCCGAGACGCCCGCCAGCCAGGACGGGATGATCTCGGTGACGTCCGCGATCACGTTGGCTTTGGCCCGGTTGGACCGGGCCAGCGCGGTCAGGTGCCGGGTGTCCGGGTCGTCCTCGGTGCCCAGCACCAGGACCAGGTCACTGGACGCGGCCACGGTCCGCACGGTCTCAGCCCGGTCGGACGCCGCGTAGCAGAACCCGTCGGGGTCCGGGCCGCGCAGGGCCGGGAAGCGGGACCGCAGGGCCGCGGTGGCGATCGGGGTGTCCTCTACCGGGACACCCGGGACCAGCACGTAGGAGACCCGCCGCGGGTCCGCGACCTGGACCGCGCCCGCCCCGGCCCGGGTCTCGGCCAGGATCGCGTGGTCCGGCGCTTCGCCCAGGATCGCGGGCAGCACGGCGAGGCCCGACTGGCCGATGAGGACCACCTGGTCACCACGCTCGGCGAACCGGCGGGCTTCGGCCTGCACCCCCGCCACCAGCGGGCAGGTCTGGTCGATCACCGTCAGGCCGCGCTCGGCGGCCTCGGTGCGCACCCCCGGGGCGACGCCGTGCGCCGGGATCAGCAGCGTGGCGCCGGCGGGCACGTCATCCAGGGAACGGGCGAAGACCGCGCCGTTCTTCTCCAGGTCCGCGCTGGCCTGGGGGCTCGCCATGAGCTGCCCGCACACGTACACCGGGCCCTGGGCCAGGGCCTGCCGGGTCGCCTCGACGGCCCGCCGGGCCCCCGGGCACCATGGGCTCACGGCACCGAGCAGGCGCCTGGTCCCGCTGACCGCGGCCCATTCCTCGACCGCGCTGCGGGCGGCGGCCATCGCCACGCCGTCCACGCTGCTGGCCGCGGCGCCGATCGCGGTGGCCGTCCCGTCGCCGCGCAGCGAGGTGGTGACGAACAGGGCGGCGCCGTCATCGGCCTGCGACGCGTCGGCGGACCGGGGCACGGGCGCGTACCGCACCCGCACTCCCCGGCGGTACAGCAGCCCGCCGACCAGGGGTGCGGCCGGGCAGTCCAGCCGGCCGTGCGCGGGGTCGCCGATCTCGGTGGCTACCAGCACCTCGCCCGGGGCCACCACCGTTCCCGGCGCCAGGCATTCGCGTGCACTCGATCGGCTCATGGACGCCCATCCCCCCGATGTCACCGCGGGGCGGCCTGCACCGCGCTGGCCGGCCCCGCACCCGGCCGCCAGCCCCGCTGGCCGGGCACCGCCGTGCTGCGCCGGCGGGCCGTAGCGTCCGCTGTCGTCCCCGTTTCCTCGCGGATCAGTCTAGTGATGGCGAAGCCGGAGTGTGTGTACCTGGTAACGCGCCGTGTAAGTCATGGCGGCTGGGATAGAAAACGCTATAGATTACTATCTCAATCGGAATTACAGGATTTGGGGCTCGGGGGATGGCTCGTCAGCCGGGCCGGGGCAGAGTGCGAGGTTTGCCCGTTCAGTACCGGCGGCACCGGGGGAGTACAGAAGATGAGCACGGCCCCACTGGGCTACCACACGGCGTACGGGCCAGGGGCTACACCAATCAGAGAGGACTGGCGCCATGACCGCTACCGACGAGCTGCTGGCCAACAACGACCGTTACGCGGAGTCTTTCGGTGGCCCGCTGCCGCTTCCGCCGTCTAAGCACCTGGCCGTGGTGGCCTGCATGGACGCCCGGCTGAACGTCTACGCGATCCTCGGCCTCAACGATGGCGAGGCGCACGTGATCCGCAACGCGGGCGGCGTGGTCACCGACGACGAGATCCGCTCGCTCACGATCAGCCAGCGCCTGCTCGGCACCCAGGAGATCATCCTCATCCACCACACCGAGTGCGGGATGCTGACCTTCACCGACGACGACTTCAAGGCGAGCATCCAGAAGGACACCGGCATCAAGCCTGAGTGGGCGGCGGAGGCCTTCCCCGACCTCGACGAGGACGTCCGCCAGTCCATCGCCCGCATCAAGGCCAGCCCGTTCATCCCGCATAAGGAGTCGGTCCGCGGCTTCGTCTTCGACGTGGCGACCGGCAAGCTCCGCGAAGTGGCCTAGCCGGAAACCCAAGCTAGCCCCGGCCCCAGCGGCAGCCGCGCACCCAGCAGCGGCGCACCCAGCCGGGGCGTACCAGCGCCGCCGGCGGCAGCGGGGTCAGGAATCCGGGGAGTCGGCCCGGCCCTGCTGCTCCGCCAGGAACTGCTCGAACTGGGCCCCGATCTCGTCGGCGGACGGCAGCTGCTCCGACCCGTCCACCAGCGGGCCGCGCTCGGCTCCCTCAGTGAACGCGTCGTACTGCCGCTCCAGGGCCTGGACGACCTCCAGGATCTCCTCGGAGCCCTCGACCTGCCGCCGGATCTCCTCGTCCGTCTCACGGGCCGCGTCACGCAGCGCCTCGTCGGGCAGCTGCAGCCCGGTAGCGCGGGACACCGAGTCCAGCAGCGTGATCGCGGCCGTCGGATACGCGGCCTGGGCCAGGTAGTGCGGGACGTGCACCGCGAAGCCGACGGCGGCGCGGTCCTCCTCGCCCAGCCGCATCTCCAGCAGCGCCGCGACGCTGCCCGGAACCTGGAGCCGGTCCACCAGCGGCGGGTACCCGGTGGTCAGGCCGGACGTGGTCGCATGGGCGGTCACGCCCAGCGGACGGGTGTGCGGCGCGCCCATCGGGATGCCGTGGAAGCCGACCGCCAGCCGGACCCCCATCCGGGCGGCCACGTCCCGGACGGCCTGGGTGAAGATCTCCCACTCATGATCCGGCTCTGGGCCGGTGAGCAGCAGGAACTGGCTCCCGGTGGCGTCCTTGATCAGGTGCATGGCCAGCTCGGGCGCTTCGTAGGACTCCCAGTGGTCCTGGGAGAAGATCATCGGTGGCCGCCGGGACCGGTAGTCGATCAGCCGGTCCACGTCGAACCGGGCGACCTCCTCGTGTTCCAGCGTGCCCAGCAAATGGGCGGACAGCAGTTTGCCCGCCGCCCCGGCGTCGATGAACCCGTCGAGGTAGTGCAGCATCACTGCCCCGTCCAGTACCGGCGCGTCAGGGCTCACCTCGTAGAGGTCTCCCGGATCTCGCACCACGCTCACTGCCCTTCCAGGGTGTCAGTCGGTATGCCCGCTACCTGTCTTAACCATGAACGGCCGGTCGTCCATCCCGTCAGAGGCGATCTCTGTGTTCCACGCTACCGCGTGCCGGCGCCTCCGCAGCGGCCCGATCCCGGCCGCCGGCCCCCGGAGCGCCCCGCCGGACGGTCCCGGAGATCCCGGCCGGCCTGCCCCCCAGGCGGCCCCGGCCACCCCCCGAGCGCGACCCTGCATTCCCGGTCAGCCGGCCGTCTCCCCGGTTAGTCGCCGTCGGCCTCCGCCGAGCCGGTCAGCCGGAGCTTACGCTGCGCGCGCTGGTAGAACGTGGTCCGCCCGAGCCGGACCACCCGGGCCGCGTCGGGGATGGTGCCGACTTCGACCGTGTCGCCCGCGTGCAGGTACCCGACCATGATCCCGTCGGCTTCCAGGGCCGGCTCCCCGCTGCCCGGCAGCACGGTGAGCAGCACTTTCTCGGTGCTGGACAGGAACAGCGCCCGGTTGAAGGCCGAGTGCGGTGCCACCGGGGTGACCAGCAGGCCCTCGGCCATGGGGGAGACGAGCGGCCCGCCGGCCGAGAAGTTGTAGGCGGTGGACCCGGTCGGCGTGGCCACGATCACGGCGTCCGCCGCGTAGCGCACGAACGGATGCGACTCCACGGTCAGCTCGACCAGGATGGAGGACCCGCGGCCGGGGATGCGGGCCAGGTCCACGTCGTTGAACGCGATGGTCTGCTGGCCGGGAAACTCGGCCCTCACCGCGGAGCGCGGCTCCGCGGTGAATCGGTGCTCGTCGATGGCGCCCAGGGCCTCGGCCATCTCCGGCGGGTCGATCTCAGCCAGGAACCCCAGCTTGCCCACGTTGACCCCGAGCACCGGCGGCCGCGGGCCGCACGACAGGCGCATCGCACGCAGCATGGTGCCATCGCCGCCCAGGCTGACCATGAGATCGGAGCGGGCCGCCAGATCCGCAGGGGGGGCCGCCTCGACCGGGCCCGGCACCCGGCTGGCCTCGTCCTCCAGCGCGAGCACCGTCACCTTGCGCTTGCTGGCCCAGGCGAGCAGCTCGAACATGGCCGAGTTGCAGTCCCGCCCGGGATGCAGCACGAGGCCCACCGTCTTGACCATGCCCACAGGCCGGCCTCCTCAGGTCGTGATCAGGGCGCGCACCCGGGCGGCGCGGACCGCCTCGGACAGCGTGCCGATGTCGTAGGCACCGTAGTGGCGTCGGCCGTTGATGAAGAACGTGGGCGTGCCGGACACCGACGACAGGTCGGCGGAGTCCACGTCCTCGGCCACCCGCGCCGCACCCGCGTGCTTGCGCAGGTCCTCGGTGAACCGTTCGGTGTTCAGGCCAAGGTCGCCCGCGTACTGGACCAGGTCCCGCGCGTTGAGTGCGCCCTGATGCTCCATCAGCGCGTCGTGCATCTCCCAGAACTTCCCCTGCCGGTCGGCCGCCTCGGCGCCTTCCGCGGCCAGCTGGGCGTGCGGGTGGACATCGTTGAGCGGCAGATGCCGGAACACGTACCGGACGTCGCCGAAATCGGACAGCAGTTCCCGGACGATCGGCTCAGCCTGGCCGCAGTACGGGCACTCGAAGTCGCCGTACTCCACCATGGTGACCGGCGCCCGTTCCGGCCCGCGGATGTGATCGCGGTCCGGGTCGACCGGGACGGCCAGGTCGGTGAGGACCGTGGAGGTCCCGAGCAGGGCGCGTACCTTCAGCCGCTTCGGCAGCCGCCGGGTGACCCGGAAGACCGTCCAGGTGAGCACGGACGCACAGAACGCGGCGGACAGGATGCCCAGCTTCGCCTCGGCCAGCAGGGGGCCGCTAAAGGCGAGCGAGGCGATGAGCAGGGCTACGGTGAAGCCGATCCCGGCGATCGCACCGGCGCCCATGACGGCCGCCCAGCCCACAGGCGGCCGGATCCGTCCCCGGCTGAGCCGGGTCACGAGCCACGCGGCCGCGGTCGTGCCCACCGGTTTGCCGACCACATACCCGATCAGGATGCCCAGCGTGACGGGGGACGTGTAAGCGCGGGAGAGCAGTCCCAGGTTGATCATGACGCCTGCGTTGGCCAGGGCGAACAGCGGCACGATGAGATAGCTCGACCAGGGGTGGTACAGCTGCTGGAGCCGCTCGTTGGGGGAGATGGCCAGGCGGACGCCGTCGCGGGCCCCACGGGCCAGCTCCGGGGTGGGCTGCTCGCGGAACAGCCGGAACAGGTCGCTGGCCCGCTCCAGGTCACTGCGCGCCGCGGGGCGGGCGTAGGTGAGCAGGCCCATGACCAGCCCCACTACCACCGGGTCCACGCCGGACTTGAAGAACGCCACCCAGGCCGCCGCGCCGAGGAAGAAGTAGGCCGGCCCGAACCGCAGGCCCGCCGCCCGGACCGCGGCCACCGCGACCAGGATGCCCACCCCCGCCAGCAGCGCGGGCACCCGCAGGTGCGCGCTGTAAAAAATCGCGATAACGGCCAGTCCGGCCAGATCATCCACCACAGAGAAGGTGAGCAGGTAGGTGCGCACCCGGTCGGGCAGCCAGGAGCCGACCAGGGCCAGCATGCCGAGCGCGAACGCGGTGTCGGTCGACATTGCCGTGCCCCAGCCCCGGGCTCCCGGGCCGCCGGCGTTGGCCGCCAGGTAGATGCCGATCGGGACGATCATGCCGCCCAGGCCGATCAGCAGCGGCAGGGTCAGCCGCCGCCGCTCGCGCAGCTCGCCCATGTCGAACTCGCGCCGGGCCTCCAGGCCGACTACCAGGAAGAAGAATGTCATCAGGCCGGAGTTCACCCAGCCGTGCAGGGTGTCGGACAGGCCCGTGCCGCCCATGCTGACCGACAGCCGGGTGGACCAGAGCGACTCGTACGACCCGGCTGCCACGTTCGCCCAGATCAGCGCGGCCACCGTCGCGGCCAGCAGGATCGCCGCGCTGCCTGTCTCGGTGCGCAGGAACTGGCGCAGCGGCGTTTCGAGGTTCCGTGCCCACGCGGTCTTCCCGGACAGGAGGGAAGGCGCGGGCTGGGATTCCGTCATGCCCGGATTCTCCCAGGAAGGCGGCCAATAGTCGCGCCCGGCTCAGCCCTCCGGGCCGCCGGCAATCTCGTCCTCGTCCTCGTCGGTCAGGTGGACGGCCGCTTCCTCGGCGCCCGCGGCGCCGGCGTCGATGCCCAGGTCCCGGGCGACCAGGTCGGGCTCGTTGTCGAAATGGGATCCCTCGTCCTCGGCCACCAGCCGGCCGGACCGGGGCTGGGCCTCGTCGTACGATTCCGGCCCTTCCCGGGGCAGGTCGCTCTCGGCCGCCGGGTCGGGGTCGGCGTAGGGGTCGCGCTCCGGCTCTTCCTCGGCGAGCAGCTGGTCGAGCGATTCGCCCTCGCGCTCCTCGGCCAGCGTGGAGCCGAAGCGTTCCCCGGCCGACCACTTGTCCGGCGGTGCGATGCCGGTGTCCAGCGGGTCGTCGCCGGGGTTCCCCTCCAGCGTGTCGGACGCGTCCAGCTCACCGTCGTCCTCGAAGTCGGTGTCCTCCAGCCCGTCCGTGCCCGGGCCGTTCTCGCCGCGCTCGAAGTCGCCGGTGCCGCCGCCGTACTCGTATTCGGTCCCGCTGTCGCTGGGACCGGCGGACGGGTCGTACGTCTCTTCGGCCATGTCCCCCAGGCTAGCGACAACGATCACGGGCTCCGACCGGGAGCGGGCCCGGGGCCAGGTCAGTCCCCGTACGCGGCTTTGCAGGCCTCCACCGGTCGAGCATCAACGGCAGTTCCTTGCTCACGAAGTCGAAGTACATCACCGACTCGGCGAGCTGCTCCCCGGCGGGCGTGGCCGCGCCGAGCACCGCCGCCCCGCCGCGCGTGGCCGCGCAGCGCACCATGATCCCGTCCCGCACCGGTTCAGCCACATCCTGTCCGAGGTGGTTCACCACCAGCGTCACGGGTCGCGTTGATCATGGCAGCGCCGACGTTTCACGCGGACGGTGCGCCTTTCAGGGGCGTTTGCCCGTTCCGGCGCACGGTCCGCGTGAAACGTGGGCGGGAGGGGCCAGTGTGACTGGAGAGCATGAGGCCCCGGAACAGGCCGCGGCCGCGCGCCGGTCACGGGTTGTTCCCCGCTGGCAGGCAGCTGAGGACCAGACTGGCGGCCGCCGTCGCTGGCCCGCTGGGCAGCTGCGCTCGGCCTGACCACGGTCCGAGGCACGAAACCTGCTACCTGAAACTCAGAAGCCCTGACTACATGGGTGTTTCCTCCACGGGGTGGGAACCCAGCCGGGGGGTGGTTCAGGGTGCGGAGGTTGGCTGCCACCGGGAGATGCGAATGGGGCCCCTCCAAGTATGAGTTGGAGGGGCCCCACCTGGCTGCGTCACGCTGGGCTGCCGGTTGCCCGGCTCCCTGGCGCTCTGCCGCCAACCACCTGGCGTGGGAAGTAGCAACTGAAATCCCGGTTGCCCGGGTTTCCCGTCGCCCGGGTTTCCCCGGCGTCCCGGGAGTTTCCCCCCGGAAGGACTTCCGCCTTGGCGGTAAATGAATTTGTACTCCGGCTGGGGGAACTGGCGCAAGGGTTTCTGGCCAGTAATTTCAAAATTTTTGTTGTTATCCGGGAAATCCACAAGAAAGCGCGTGTTATCCCCCGGGAAAGGCGGCTGTCCACCACTCTATCCACAGCCTGGTCCACAGGCCGGTCTCCGGGCCGGCTGGCTCAGAACTGGGACCGGATCAGCCATGACCCCGCGGCACGCTGCGAGCATCCGGCGGTCCGGGACCGGCCAGGCGGTCGTGGCATATGGGAGGGAATGCCGTACACGCAGCGAGGCCCCTCCACGTATGAGGTGGAGGGGCCTCGCCGCGGCCATTCAGCAGGGCTACCGATTACTCGGCTACCGGGGGTACTGTCCGGTCGCTCCACCGGGGCGGGAAAATCAGCCCGGAGTGCCAGTTTCCCGGCTCTCCGCGCACCCGCCCAGGCGTTCCGGTTTCCCGGTCCGCCGGAGTGCGGGGGTCCAGCTGATCTCCATATTTGGTGGTGCGGAATTTCTACCGCTTGCCGCAGGGAGGCGCAAGGACTTCTGGCCAGGAATTTACGAATTTTGTCGTTATGAACAGCTTTTCCACACCAGCGGCCTGGTTATCCCCCGGGCCGGGCGGCTGTCCACCGGGTCATCCACAGCCCGGTCCACAACCCGCCGCGGGGGCGGCCGGCCCGGGGGCCCGGTCGCTGGAGGCCCGGCTCAGCCCGGCGGACCGTGCTCAGGTGGACGGGCGGGGCTCCGCTGCGGGATGGGCCCCGGGATCAGGCCGTTCCCCGGTCGCCGGGGCGGGGGAGTCACCCGGGACGGGCCCGTTGCGGCTCGTGGGGTTGGCGGTAGGTGCGCGGCGGCGCAGCAGGCTGCCGAGCAGGGCCAGGCCGAGGGCGCCCGCCGGCGGCAGGGTCACCAGGGCAGGCAACTGGTAGCGCCAGGAGAACTCGAACAGGTCGGAGGCGAGCAGGAGGGCCGCGGCTGAGCCGAAGACCAGCAGGCAGGCCAGGGCGAGCTGGCGCTGGCGGGCCGACAGGAAGCCGCGGCCGAGCGCCGCGGCCAGGCTGCCGGCCAGTGCGATCAGCGCGCCGGCCAGGCCGGCCAGGGTGGCGAACGCCAGCAGCGGCCCCGGCGTGTAGCCGCCGTGCAGTTGGTAGCCGCGCAGGAACGAGGCGACCGGCCGGCTCACCGTGGCCCGGCCGCCCATGCTGGCCGGCAGCGCCCGGACCTGGACCGGGCCGCCGCTGGACGCGAAGTGCAGGCCCAGCATGATCGTGTCATCGCGGCTGAGGTAGATGCTGCTGCCATAGGTCGGGTAGCTGGTCTGGAACTGCCAGCGGGAGATGGGCGTATCCCCGGTGCTGGTCACGCGGTGCAACTCGAACAGCTTGCCCGCGTCACTGAGCACGCCCGTCACGACCCGCAGCGGCTGCTGGGTGATCACCCGGTGCTCGAAGTCCCCGATGACCTGGCCGTGGGTCCGGCCGGGCGGGGCCACGTACGTGTGGGCGGGGGAGGTGCTGCTGTGCACCAGCCCGTCCGGGCCGAGCTGGATCGCGAGCGCCCGCGGCGGGCAGACCGCCCGCTCGTAGCGGGGCATCGTCAGCGTCGCGCACTCCGCGCTCTCCGCCAGCCGCCCGTAGATGGTGCTCCCGGCGGCGGGAGCGAGCGAGAACTGGTGGACGACCGCATACTCGCGGAGCGAGAACCCCACGATGGGAAGGGCGAACGCGGCGCAGAGCAGCACCGCCTGGATCAGCTTGCGCCGCCAGCCCGGCACTGCGATCAGCACGTAGACCAGCGCGGGGACGATCAGGATCTGGCCGACCTGGGCGATGGGCGCGCTGGCGCCGAGGGCCAGGCCGCCCGCCGCGATCAGCCGGGGTCCGGGGTCCGGCCGCCACAGCAGCAGCGCCAGCCCGGCCAGGATGAGGGCCTCGAACCAGACGTCCGGCATGATGGTCTGCTCGATCTGCACCTGGTAGGCGTCGAGCAGCACGGGCGCGGCCGCCAGGGCGGCCAGCCAGCGCGGTGTGCCGCGGCGCAGCAGGAGCAGGTACAGGACGAAGGCCATGGCCAGGCCGACGAGGTGCTGCACCACGGTGACCGTGTCGAGGTTTCCCCCGGCCAGCAGCACCTTGAGGATCACGTTGTAGCCGAGCGGATCGTTGCCGGGCCAGGCGCCGAACAGGTACTTCAGGCTGTCGATGTACAGCAGGGCCGGCTGGTAGGCGGCCACCGACAGGCCGCGCAGGACCAGGCCGGCCACCAGGAGCGCCGAGAACAGCCAGTGCCGCCGCACGGTGGCGGCGGCCGCCCGGCCCGGGCCGCGGCGGGCGCCGTGAGCCTGGCCGCCCGCGTTCG
>JAOPYP010000416.1 GCA_025964635.1 Actinomycetes bacterium
TCGCAGGCGGTCTCATAGCGGTGACGCAAGTCGCTCTCGGTGAGGTGGTGCCCACCGCCGGTGCATTCGGTGACGTCATCCCCCGTGAATTCAAGGTGGATGCCACCGGGATGGGTGCCCAAGGCCCGGTGGACTTCAAAGAAGCCGGTGACTTCGGCGAGGACGTCGTCGAAGTCACGGGTCTTTTGGCCGCTGGCGGTTATGGATGTGTTGGCGTGCATCGGATCACACACCCAGGCGACCAGGGTGCCCCGAGCGGTCACCTCCTCCACCAGAGGCGGCAGCACATCAGCGATCCGGTCGGCGCCCATGCGGGTGATCAGGGTAAGGCGGCCAGGCTCGCGGTTCGGGTCCAGCGCCTCGGCCAGGGCGAGGATGTCTGCCGCTGTGGTGGCCGGGCCAATCTTCACGGCCAGCGGATTGCGGATGGAACGCGCGAAGGCGACGTGCGCCCCGTTGGGATCGCGGGTGCGCTCGCCGATCCACAGCAGATGGGCTGAGAGGTCATAGTGCTGGCCAGTGCGCGAGTCGAGGCGGACGAGGGCCCGCTCATAATCCAGCAGCAACGCCTCGTGGCTGGAGTAGAACTCGACCGCACGGAACTCCTCTGGATTGACGCCGCAAGCATGCATGAACGCGATCGCCCGGTCGATCTCACCCGCCAGCCGTTCGTAACGCTGCCCGGCCGGGCTGGCCGCCACGAAGTCCTGGTTCCAGGCGTGCGCCTGCCGCAGATCCGCATACCCGCCGCTGGTGAACGCCCGGCACAGGTTCAGCGTCACGCCCGAGCAGTGGTAGGCCTCCAGCAGCCGCCCCGGGTCGAGGGTCCTCGCCGCCGCGGTGAACTCCAGCCCGTTCACGGCATCTCCCCGATAGACCGGAAGCTCCGCGCCGTCCCTGACCTCCGTCCCGGCCGACCGGGGCTTGGCGAACTGGCCAGCCATCCGGCCCACCTTCACCACCGGCACACTGGCGGCGTAGGTCAAGACCACGGCCATCTGCAGGAGGGTTCGCAGTTTCCCCTGGATTCCGGCGGCCGTCGTCCCGGCGAACGTCTCCGCGCAGTCACCGCCCTGCAGCAGGAAGGCCTCCCCCCGCGCTACCGCCGCCAGCCGCTCCTTCAGCTGGTCGCACTCCCCGGCGAAGACCAGCGGGGGCAGACTCCTCAGCCTCTTCACCACCGCATCAAGCCGATCATGATCAGGCCACACCGGCTGCTGAAGCGCGCTCGCGTGCAAGTGTTCCGAGCCGCCGGCCCACTGCGATGCCATCGCCACCCCGGTTTCTACATGAAAGCCACGTGCGGCGAGCGCGTAGCTGCCCGACGGGCACCACCGCCGCGGTCGGGAACTCGAGGGCGCTGGGACCTGCCGACGCGGGGACAGCCGACTATAGCTCCTGACCGTCATGAGTGCTGTCGCACCGAGGTACCGCTGGCCGGGCGACGTCGTCTCGGCCGGTCATTACTGTGGGTAAATGGGCTCTCCTTGATCGTGCTGAACTGTGTCAGCTAGCCGGGCCGGGCGCCCGGTAGCCCACGTCAGGTTTCTCGGGGCGGATGCCCCCTGACCGGATACGGCGCGATGGGACGCCCCGCTAACCGGACTTGTCCCCGTCCGGGAGCCACTGAGGTCCATGGCATGACGCGTAGGAGGAGCCGATGAACCCGCCCGGCAACCTGACGTACGGCAGGTACTTGCGACTGGACGACCTTCTCTCGTGTCAGAATCCGCTCAGCGACGTGCACGACGAGATGCTGTTCGTCGTCATCCACCAGGTCTATGAACTGTGGTTCAAGCAGACGCTGCATGAAACCGCATTGCTGCAGCGCCGCCTGGAGACCGGAGAGGGCACTGGCGCCCTGGCAACCGCGCGCCGGATCGCCAAGATCCTCAAGACAGCGGTCGGGCAGATGGACGTGCTGGAGACAATGACCCCCCGGCAGTTCGCCCGTTTCCGTCCCGACCTGGGCAGTTCAAGCGGCTTCCAGTCCTATCAGTTCCGCCGCATCGAGGCCGCATTCGGCCGTCGCCATTTCGGCGACACTGGCGATGATCCCGTTTTGCACGAGATCATGGGGCAGCGGTCAGTTTTCGAGTCGCTGCTGCGTTATCTGAGCGCTTGCGGCTGGCAGGTCCCCGCCGATGTTCTGAACCGGGACCCACGCGAGCCGTGGCTGGGAAATGACCGTGTCCTGGCGTTGCTTGCCGAGGTCTATGACGATGCGAGAACGCCGGCCGAGATCTGTGACGCCCTCGTCGATATCGACGAGGGCATCCAGGAGTGGCGTTACCGGCACGTGAAGGCGGTCGAGCGGATCATAGGCGCGAAAGTCGGGACGGGCGGATCGTCCGGTGTGGAGTATCTGCGCAGCACACTGTTCCAGCCGGTCTTCCCGGACCTTTGGGATATCCGTTGGAGGACTTGAGGTGTACAGGAGTGAGCGGGCCGGCGGATCAGGTGGACTACGACCGGTCGTGCTGCTAACGGGGAGGGTGCCCATGGATCGTCCGGGGCAGGGCGAGGGGTCCCAGCGCGGTCGTCGGGGTGGACGATGACGCAGGCCGGCCGCTCACGGTTGACTACAACTACTTGCTCATGACGGGCGACGGCTTCCGGGTGCGGCGGGGGATGCGAACCGCGGACCATCGCCCGCCGCTTCCCCGGACAGGCTCTGAGGTCAGGGCACGATTCTTCGGATTCCTGCTAGCCCCAATGCGCGGCACCGTAGTCCCTGGAACTCTTCTCACATGGCGTTCGGTGTCCTCATTGTGGACGACAGCCGGTTGTTTCTGGAGGCCGCTCGCGGTCTCCTCGAACGGGAGGGCCTGCGCGTTGTCGGCGTTGCCGCTACCTCGGCGGAGGCGCTGCGGCAAGCAGAGGAGCTCCGGCCGGAGGTTGTCCTGGTGGACATCGTGCTCGGGGGTGAGAGCGGGTTCGAGCTTGCCCGGCGCCTGGCCGGGGACCACCGGGATGGCGGGCCGGCCGTGATCCTGATCTCGACCCTTTCGGAGGCCGATTTCGCGGGTCCTATCGCCGAAAGCCCTGCGGCGGGATTCCTGCCGAAGGGAGAGCTGTCGGCGCATGCGATCCGCCGGATCGCCGACGGCCGCGGGCCAGGAAGTCCGCCTGGCGCCCGCGTGCGCTGAGACCCGCCGCCCGGGCCCGCGCGCTGAGATTCGCATCCTCATCCCAGCAGCTGGCGCGCGATGCCGAAGGCAGCTATGGGGTACCGCGCGCCGTGGGTAGGGTCATCGGATCAGCCGGAAGCTGGACGTGCAGTGCTGTTCCGTGGCCGGGCGGGCTCAGGACCGAGACCGTTCCGCCGAGGGCCTCGACCCGGTCTTTGAGGCCGATGATGCCTGAGCCGCGGCTCGGGTCGGCGCCGCCTATGCCATCGTCGCTGATCGAGAGGATGAGGGCGCCGTCACGGCCGTCCACGCACATGTCGATGACCGACGCCTGTGCATGCTTTGCGACGTTGGTGATCGCCTCCGACGCGATGTAATAACCGGCCGCCTCGACGTGCTCACCAAGCCGCGGGCCGAGATTCAGGTCGAGTTCAACCGGCACGGCGGAGCGCCGGGCGAGTGCCTCGAGCGCTGGGCCGAGCCCGGCCTCGGACAAGATGGCCGGGTGGATGCCGTGCGAGATCTCGCGCAGCTCGTCCAGGGCGGTACCGAGACCATCAGCCAGGAGCGACAGCCCGCCCTGGATCTCGCCGGTGGGCTGGGGCGTCATCATCTCGATCGTCCGGGCCTTCAGTGCGAGCGAGACGAGACGCTGCTGAATACCGTCGTGCAGGTCACGCTCGAGGCGTCGCCGCGTCTCGTCCGCGGCGGCGACGATCCGGGCGCGCGAAGCGGACAGCTCGCTCCGGCTCTGGGTATTCGCGATAGCGGTTCCCACAAGCTCGGTGAACTCGGCGAGACGGGCCTCTGCGCCATCGGGGATCGGCCCATCCGTGGACGCAATCGTCACCAGTCCCCAGACGGCCCCGTCGACAATGATCGGCGCACCAGCGACGCTGTGCAGCCCCATCTCGCGTGCCTTAGCGGCGAAGGCGCCTCGCCGGTGCGAATAGTCCACCACCCTTCCCGCGCGACCGGCCTGCCGCACTCGTGCCGCCAGCCCCGCGGCGTGGAACGGCCAGCGCGTACCCGGCTGGAACGGGTGCGGCCGGTCGCTCCACGCGGCGATCACCGTCGTCGTCTCGTCATCCTCGTAACGCTGAACAGCGGCAACGGGCAGGTGCATCACCTCAGAAACCTCGCGGGCAACTGCGGCGAAGACTTCCCCCGTCTCCGCGCCCCGGGCGACCAGCGTGGCTATACGCCGCAGCGCCGCCTGTTCCTGCGCCAGCCGCTCGATCTCGGTCCGTGCGTCACCATTCGCGATCGCCGTGGCCATGAGTTCAGTGAAGGCGGCCAGGCGGTCCAGGGTATCGGCGGGCAACGGCGGGTGGTCGTGGCCGGCCGCCACGACCACCGCACCCCAGACACGACCGCTGACGAGCACGGGAACGCCGGCCGCCCTGCCGATGCCGAGCTCCCTGGCTGGCCCGGTAATGGCGCTCCTGATCTGCGTGTAGTCATCGATTCTGAGCGGCTGGCCGGTCCGCTGCAACGAGGCGACAAGGCCCGGGTCACCGGCCGGGCAGGGCCAGTACCGGCCGAGATAGGCGGAGACCTTGCCCGCCCCGGCGATCACCGTCGCAACGCCTTCCCTCTCGTAGCGGAAAAGCCCGACCAGCGGAACCCCGAACAGCCCAGCGACCTCAGCGGCCACAGCGGTGAAGACGTCGCCGGGCGGAACGGCTTCGGCCACCAGCGTCGCGATGCGGCCAAGCGCCGCCTGCTCCGCGGCGACTCGTCCCAGCTCCCGGCGCGCCTCGGTGTTCGCGATCGCCGTAGCGACAAGCTCGGTGAACGCCCCGATACGCATCTCCGTGTCCGCGGGCAGCGGTTCCGGCCGCCAGGAGCCGACGACCATCATCCCCCACAGTCGTCCCCCGACCAGAACCGGACTCCCGGCCGCCGCGCGAATCCCCATGGACCGGGCCGTCTCGGCCACCGGGCCCCCGGCGTCATCGTAGACGTCGATGCGGGCCGACTGTTGCGTGCGGAACACGCGGCCGACGATGTTGTCCCCTTCCAGCGGCACCCGCGTCCCGACCTGCGCCGGCGGCCCTCGCAGGTTCCACGCCCCGACCACCCTCGCCGTCTCATCCGGCTCATAGACGACCAGGTGGGCACTATCGAGGTCAAGGAGCTTCCCGGCCTCTTCGGTCACCGCCGCGAAGACCTCTGCCGACGAGGGCTGGCGGGCAACCAGCGTCGCCACCCGCCGCAGCGCCGTCTGCTCGTCCGCCAGCACGCTCCGAGCCTGTTCTGACCCGGCCGCGCGGCGGCCAGCCTGGGTCGCCACCACGCCGACAATGATCGCCATCCCCAGGAACAAGCCGAGCACCAGCACCGTCGCCGCGTCGAGCGCGCGCAGGGGCGGCAGAAAATACCAGTCGAACGCCTCGATGATCACGACCCCGACCGGAAGCGCGTACAAGATCCCGGCGAAGCGCGCCACCGCCAGCACGGCCAGGAGCAGGAGCAGGCCCAGAAGCACGGCAGGCACGTGAGACCTCGCGGCTGTGCTCACAGCAGCCGCGGCAACGAACGCGGCGACGCCTGCCACGACGGCCTGGACGATCTCCACCCAGAACCGTCCGCGCCGCCATTGCGACCACGAGGTCACCGTAAAGTACCTGCTTAGTCGGCTTCGTGCGGTCCGGCCGGGCCTGCCGGGGCCCCGCCATGAACCGAGACTGTCATCCCGGGGCGCCGGCCGGCAATGGCGAGGGCCGCCCGCCCGGCGTCCCGGCCATGCGCCGCGGCCGGGGCGGGTCGATAATGCAAAGCATGACCCGCAGCCCCGGCCCTGGGCCGGCCCGCCCCGGCAGAACGGTGACGGTCGCGCCATGAGCGGCGTGCGGGTGGTGCTGGCCGAGGACGATGTCCTGCTCCGAGAGGGCCTGGCCAGTTTGCTCGAGCGCTCCGGCTATGACGTGGCGGGGCAGGCAGCTGACGGCCCGGGGCTGCTCGCGCTGGCCCGCGAGACCGGGCCTGAGCTGGTAGTGGCCGACATCCGGATGCCGCCCACCCACACCACCGAAGGGCTGGAGGCGGCCCGGGTGATCCGCCAGGAAATGCCCGGTACCGCCATCCTGGTCCTGTCCGCCTACGTCGAGGTCGAGCACGCCATGGAGCTGCTGGCCAGCGGACGCCGGATCGGCTACCTGCTCAAGAGCCGCATCGCCAACGTGGACGAGTTCCTGGACGCGCTCGCGCGCATCGTCAAGGGCGGCGCGGTCGTGGACCCGGCCCTGGTCCAGGAGCTGGTGGCCGCCCGCCGCCGCGATGACCCACTCGAAGCCCTCAGCGCCCGCGAACGCGAGGTGCTCGCCCTGATGGCCGAAGGACGCTCCAACGCCGGCATCTCCCGGCGGCTGTGGGTCACCGGGGGCACCGTCGAGAAACACGTCAGCAGCATCCTCACCAAGCTGAACCTGCCTGAGGCCGGCGATAACCACCGCCGCGTCCTCGCCGTGATCACATTCCTCAAGGCCCGCTGACGGGCGCGTGATGCCTTTCCGGGCAGTCGGCGGGCAGATACCTGCTTTCCTGCGCTTGTCTCGCGTCGGCCACCGACCATCCTTCTGAACGTTCCGCTCGTGCTGCATGACGCGCACGATCGCGCCACGTCTGCTTTTGCCGCCACGGCGGGCGGCCATTTCCGCTAGCGGCTTCCGGTTACCCGGAGGGTCCGGCGCCAGCCAGCCGACCGCTCAGCCTGGGGGGTACCGGGCAGGCCACGGTTCGGGCTGGCTGGGGTGCTGCCTTGGGGGCTCGCGCTGATGCGACGAGACCGCTGACACAGCATCGTCGGTTCTACGGGCTCGTCAGCGTCATCCGGCGCGGGCACCCGGCCACATCCAGACAGCAAGGGAGTAAGCAATGATCAAATCACTCGCCCAGCTGGAAGCATTCAAACGTCCCCGGCTGGTGCTGGCCTTGCCGGCTGCCGCCGCTGCGGCGGCGATACTGGCGGCGTGCGGCTCGTCCGGCGGCTCCTCGGGCAGCTCCTCGGGCTCCAGCAGTCCCGTTGCGGCGTCCGCGAGCAGCCTCAAGACCGCCAAGATCGGTGGCGCGACGGTGCTGACCAACGGCAAGGGGTTCACGGTGTACTCGTTCGCCCCCGACACGCCCACCAAGTCCAACTGCAACGGGACCTGCGCCCAGAACTGGCCGCCGGTGAAGGGGCCGGCCACCGCATCCGGGGTCAAGGGCACGTTCGGCACGATCACGCGGTCCAACGGCGCAACGCAGGCCACCTTCGCCGGGCACCCGCTGTACACCTTCGTGGGCGACACCTCTCCCGGGCAGGCCA
>JAOPYP010000461.1 GCA_025964635.1 Actinomycetes bacterium
GCTCCAGGGCCACGGCCGGCTGGCCTGGCCCGGCCGTCCGGCCCGCGCCGCGTCCGGCTCGCCGCGGCTGACCGGGCTCGGCGTGCTGGCCCTGTGCTGCCTGATCGCCGAGGGCGCGGCGGCGAACTGGAGCGGGGTCTATCTCCGGGACAACCTGGGGGCCCCGCCCGGGTACGCGGCCGCCGGATTCGCCGGCTTCTCCCTGGCCATGGCCGCGGGGCGGATGGCGGGTGACCGCCTGGCCGCCCGCTACGGCCCGGTCGGCCTGATCCGCGGGTGCGGCCTGCTGGCGTCGGCCGGCCTGGCCGCCGCGCTGTTCAGCCGCAGCCCCGCCGGCGCGGTCATCGGGTTCGCGGCCTGCGGGGGCGGGCTGTCCTGCATGATCCCGCAGTTCCTCTCGGCCGCGGGGCACGCCGATCCGGAGCACCCGGGCCGCGGCATCGCCCGGGTCGCCGGCCTCGGCTACCTCGGCCTGGTCGGCGGCCCGGCGCTGATCGGCGGCTGCGCGAGCGTGGCCGGCCTGCCGGCCGCGCTGTGCATCCCGGTCGCGCTCGGGCTGTGCGTGGCGTACTTCGCGGCCATCGTGGAGCCGGGCCAGGCCCCGCAGGAGCCGCGCGTTCCCGTCCTCGGCCCGGCCGGGGTCAGCGGAACGGATCCTGCCCGACCGGCCGGATCACGATCTCGCTGACATCCACCCCGGCGGGCTGGACCACCGCGTACATCACCGCGGCGGCGATGTCGGCGGGGGCCAGCTTCGGGTCATCCTCCCGTCCCGGGCCGGCTGGCCCGGCGTCGGTCAGCCCGGGCTGGATCAGGGTGACCCTGACCCCGGTGCCCACGCACTCGGCGCGGATGCTCGCGGCCAGCGCGCTCACCGCCCACTTGGTGGCCGAGTACAGGCTCCCGGGCCGGGTCACGCGGCCGGCCACCGACCCGGTGAGCAGCAGGTGCCCGCCCGAACGGGCCAGCGCCGGCAGCACCGCGCGGGCCGTCAGCGCGGGGCCGAGCACGTTCGCTGCCACCAGCCCGTGCCACTCGGCGGGGGGCAGGCCACCGCGGCCCAGGAACGAGGTAGGCGCCGACGAGCCCGCGTTGGCGAAGACCACGTCGAGCCGGCCCAGCGTGCCGAGCACCTCGCGGACCAGGGCGAGCAGCTGTTCCCAGTCGGACACGTCGCAGCCCACCGGCAGCGCCCGCGGCGGACCGCCGAGTTCCGCGGCCAGGTCCCGCAGCGGGCCTGGCCGGCGGCCGGCGAGCGCCACCTGGTACCCGGCCCGGGCCGCGGCCCGGGCGGTGGCCGCGCCAATGCCACCCGACGCCCCGGTGATCAGGAAGACTGGATCCGGCACCGGGCCAGGCTAAGGCCTGGACTGCGGATCGTCAGCCTGCTGTGGACCGGCCAAGATCCACGGGACAGGCCTTCGGGCCGCCCTGCGGACGGCGGACGCGCAGTTTCCCGTACGGTGGGACTCATGGATGACAAGGAGATCCTGGGCCACATCGACGAGCTGATCCAGACCGAGCACGAGCTCCGGGCTCAGGTCGCCGAGGGCAAGCTGCCCAGCAATGAGGAGCAGGCGCAGCTCCGGTCGGTGGAGGAGTCCCTCGACCAGTGCTGGGACCTGCTCCGCCAGCGCCGGGCCCGCCGCGAGTTCGACGAGGACCCGGGCGAAACTGCCACCCGCCCGGCTTCCGAGGTCGAGGGCTACCTGCAGTAACCGCCCTGGGGTCTGCTGAGCCCGGCCCGGCGGCCGCGCTCAGTAGGCTCTCAAGAGCCCGGCAACGAGCCTGGGCCGAGGGCAGGACTCTCATCGGAGAGGTTGAGCGGTGCGCATCGCGAGATTTGCCAAGGGCGGCGAGGTCGCATACGGGGTTGTCGGGGAAGCGCAGGCGGACGGGGCCGGTGCGGCCCGCCCCGTGGCCGGGGTGGCGGGACTCAGCGTCATCGCCGAGCTGCGCGGGCATCCGTTTAGCCCCGGCAAGGGGGGCGTCCAGTTCACCGGGGCGACGTTCCCCCTGGATGACGTGCGGTTGCTGGCCCCGGTGCTGCCGAGCAAGGTGGTGGCGGTAGGCCGCAACTACGCCGATCACGCCCGGGAGATGGGTGGTGAGCCTCCCGCGGAGCCGGTCCTGTTCCTCAAGCCGTCCACCGCGGTCGTGGGGCACGGGGATCAGATCGCCTACCCGGTCAAGCTGACCCAGCGGGTGGACTACGAGGGTGAGCTCGCGGTGATCATCGGGAGGCTCTGCCGGGAGGTTCCCGCGGCCCAGGCCGCTGAGGTCATTTTCGGCTACACCTGCGCCAACGACGTGACCGCCCGTGACCTGCAGGCCCGGGACGGCCAGTGGACCCGGGCCAAGGGCTTCGACACGTTCTGCCCGCTGGGCCCCTGGATCGAGACCGATGCCGACCCCGCCGACCTCCAGCTCACCACCGAGGTGAACGGTGAAGTCCGCCAGCAGGCGCGCACGTCGCAGCTGCTGTATGACGTGCCCGCGCTGGTCGAGTACGTCAGCACCGTGATGACCCTGCTGCCCGGTGACGTGCTGCTGACCGGGACCCCGGCGGGCGTCGGGTCCCTCGAGGAGGGAGACGAAGTGTCCGTGACGATCGAGAATGTCGGGTCGCTGCGCAACACGGTGGTGAACCGTGACTGAGCACGCCCCGCCTGCCGATGACCAGCCCGCGGGCGGGGTGCGGGTCCGCTTCGCCCCCTCGCCCAGTGGTGACCTGCACGTGGGCAACATCCGGACCGCGCTGTACGACTGGGCCTTCGCCCGGCACACCGGCGGGACCTTCGTGCTGCGCATCGAGGACACCGACCGGAGCCGGGTCACCACCGAGTACATCGCCTCCGCGCTGGACACGCTGCGCTGGCTCGGCCTGGAGTGGGACGAGGGGCCGGAGGTCGGCGGCCCGTACGGCCCGTACCTCCAGAGCGAGCGGATGGACATCTACCGGGAGTGGGTGCAGCGGCTGCTCGCCGACGGCCACGCCTACTACTGCTACTGCACCACCGAGGAACTGGCTGCCCGCCGGGAGGCGGCGCGCGCGGGGGGCGGCCCCAGCGGCTACGACGGGCACTGCCGGGTGCTCACCGCCGAGCAGGTCAGGGCCTACCAGGCCGAGGGCCGCATGCCGGTGGTGCGGTTCCGGATGCCCGAAGGGTCCACCACGTTCACCGACCTGGTCCGCGGCGAGGTCACCTTCGACCACCAGCACGTGCCGGACTTCGTGCTGGCCCGGGCGGACAGCTCACCCCTGTACACGCTGGCCGTCGCGGTGGACGACGTGCTCATGAAGATCACCCACGTGGTGCGCGGTGAGGACCTGCTGTCCTCCACCCCCCGCCAGATCGCCGTGTACCGGGCCATGGGCGTGCCTGAGGAGCGGTTCCCGGTCTTCGCGCACCTGCCCTACGTCCTCGGCAAGGACGGGCAGCGGCTCTCCAAGCGGAACGGGGTCGTGTCGGCCAACTGGTACCGGCAGGAGGGCTTCCTGCCCGAGGCGATCGACAACTACCTGGCTCTGCTGGGCTGGTCCCCCGGGGACAACCGGGAGGAGTTCACGCTGGAGGAGATGGCCGCCGAGTTCGACCTGGCCCGGGTGAACAAGAACGCGGCCCAGTTCGACGTGCGCAAGCTCGAGTCGATCAACGGGGACAAGATCCGTGCGCTGGACCCCGCTGATTTCGTCTCGCGGATCATCCCGTTCCTGCAGCGGGCTCATGTGATCGGTGACCCGCCCAGCGACGCGGAGGTCGCCCTGGTCACCGCGGCCGCCCCGCTGATCCAGACCCGGATCAGCCGGCTCACCGAGGCGGTGGGCATGCTCGTGTTCCTGTTCGCCGGCGCGGGCTTCGAGGTGGACGCGCAGGATGCGGCCAAGGTCCTCACCCCGGACGCGGCGCCGGTCCTGCGCGCGGCCGAGGCCGCGCTCGCGGAGGCGGAGCCGTGGACGGCCGAGGTCATCGAGGCGGCTCTGTTCGCGGCCCTGGTCGAGCCGGCCGGGCTCGGGCTCAAGCCGCGGGTGGCGTTCGCGCCGGTGCGGGTGGCGGTGACCGGGCACCGGGTCTCCCCGCCGCTGTACCAGTCGATCGAGCTGCTGGGCCGGGAGCGGACGCTGGCCCGGCTGGCCGAGGCGGCCAAGGCGGCCGGCTGACCGGCCCCGGTCCCCGCCGGTGTCCTGGAACCCGCTCGGTGAGGCATCGCTCTAAGCCGGTATAGAGAACGAAAACCGTCGGGCCCGGGCCCTGTCCGACGGCCCGGCCGGAGCGTTCGGCCTGATCATCGGCGGGCCCGCCCGCACGCTCGGCGTAGAGCCGTTCTTCACGCAGCTCGTGCTGGGCATCCAGGATGAGTTGTCTCGGGACCGCACCCCGCTGCTGTTCACTATGGCCGAGGACCAGGACGCCGAGATCGCCATGTACCGCTCGTGGTGGGCTCAGCGGCGGGTGGACGGCGTCTTTCTGGTCGACCTCCTCGTCGACGACCGGCGGGTGGCGGTCCTGGAGGAACTCACGATTCCGCGCGGTCACGCGGGCCATGGGGGTGGACGCGGTGCTGATGGAGGGGGACTACACGGGCGAGAACGGCCATCGTGGCCTGGGACGACTCCGTGTTCTGCCAGGTCGTCCACCCGCCACTGACTGCGCTGGCCTGGGACGCGGCTGCCTATGGCGCCCACGCCGCGCGGGTCCTGGCCCAGGTTGCGGGCGGGACCGAGGCGGGCAGCTACCAGCCGCCCGCACCGGTGTTCACTGTCCGCGGCAGCACGGGCTCGCCCCGGCGCGCCGCCGCCCGGGCCGACGCTCCCTGACCCAGGATTTCAGCCCTGCGGTCCCGGAGGGAATCGGGCGGCGGAAGGATTTCGCGGGAGGGGGGTGGGTTCGGCTACACTGCACTGGCGCGGGTGAGCGTGGCTCCGCCCGGCGCAATGGGGTATGGGGTAATTGGCAGCCCGACGGGTTCTGGCCCCGTTAGTCTAGGTTCGAGTCCTGGTACCCCAGCAGGGTGATAACCGGCAGGCCTCCTCAATCAGGGAGGGCCCTGCCGGTTATTCGTTTCTGGCGCGTTCAGCGCAACTCGAAATCGGCAAAGTCGAAGCCCGGTACGACCAGGCAGGCGACCAGGGACCAGGAAGCCGCCGGCCCGGCCCAGGTCACGGGAGTGGCGGACTGCCACGCCCCCGCCGGAACCAGGACCTGGGGCTCGTCCCCGGCCGCTGGGTCGGGCCCGACGTGCCGGGTCTCGTCGCCGATCCGGAGCTCCATAGGTGCGCCGCCCTGCCAGAGCCATAGCTCATCACCCCGGACCCGGTGCCAGGCGGACTTCCGGCCGGCCGGGAGCAGGTAGAGGATGGCCGTGGCCAGCGCCCGTTCACCCGGCCACCCGGCCGGGACCGTGTGAAGTCCCGAGCGGTAGGTCTCCCGGAAGTACCCGCCCTCCGGGTGAGGGGCCAGCCGCCAGCGCTCTACGGCCGTCGCGACGTCCATCTCGCGGCTTGCGTCCATGCCCTGCCCAACGCCAGGCCGGGCCCGGGCGTGCCAGGCCGGGGTCACGGGACCTGATGGGCGGGGGGCGGGGAGGGCCTGACGGCTAGGGCCTGGCGGGCTGAGGGCCCGGGCGACGATGCCGCGTGGCGGCTGCGACCGTATGAAGGCACGGAAACGGCCCGGCACCAGGGGGGGAGAGATGCCGGGCCGCGTCCGTGCCTGTGGCGGTACTAGCCCAGTCACGGGCCAAGCCCGTCACGGGCCAGCGGGTGGTGTGATCAGATCCAGCGGCGCCGGCGGCTGCTGCGCGTGCGGCTGCGGCCGGACCGTTTGTGGCCGCGCTCGTGGCCGGACAGCCGGTACAGGATCAGCAGGATCAGGGCGCCGACGACGGAGCCGATGATCCCGGACGCACGGAGGTGGTGAACGGTGAGGGTGTGGTATTCGATCAGGTTCAGGATGAACCCGCCGAGGAAAGACCCCAGCACCCCGAGGACGATCGTCCCCAGCAGGCCGATGGGGTCGCGGCCGGGAACGAGCAGGCGCGCCAGCGCCCCGGCGATGAGTCCCACGATCAGCAGAACGAGAATGAATGCCAACATGTGCGGCATCTACCCCTACGGAATGTGATCATGCGGTATCTTATGGCCTTTCCAGATTCCTGGATTTTTGCCTGACATGCCCATCGCTTTACCAGCTAGGGCCGGACGCGGTAGCCGCGCACGGCGGGGCTGCGGGCCGCCAGCGTCCCACATGCGGGGAGCCGCCTTCCCCGCCGCGGGCCGGGATCCGCGGGGAGCCCCGCGATGTCCATTTGGCGTCATCCCACGCGGTACCCTACGATGCAGTGTCTGGCCCCGTCGTCTAGTGGCCCAGGACGCCGCCCTCTCAAGGCGGTAGCGGCGGTTCGAATCCGCTCGGGGCTACTCATGGAGTAGCAGGTCACAGGCCCGGTCACCGCCCACGGTGGCCGGGCCTTGATCGTTTGCCCGCCCTTTGCCCGTGGGTTCCGCCCGTCCTGCCGCCCCGGTGGCTGTCACGGGCCGACGGTCACCGGAAGGTCCGGCGACCATGACATTCGCGTGGCTCCGGACGCGTATCCGGGTGAGCGGATCAGGATCGCTGGTGAGACACCGGGCGGAGCGCAGGACCGCTAACCCAGCCCCCATCAAGTCGATCAGCGGCACGTCGCTCACTAAGGACGGCAAGCCCGAGAGCAGGTTCGGCACCTTCAGCATGCCGCTGCGCGGCATCCGCTCCTCGGCTGGCGACGTCTTCCCGAACACCATCACGGAGCCCCTGTACGACCCGCAGGTACTGCAGGGCAGGCAAGACCTGGGCCGAGATCGCCTCGGCTTTGCACACCGTCGAGCCCGATCGCTCAGGGTGCCCTCGGAGCCGCAGATGGGCCCCCGGCCCCCCAGCCAGCCGCGCTGCGGAGCCGGATCAGAGCATGAGGATCAGCATGTAGCCCATGGCGATACCCATCGCGATCTTGCCGAACGCGGCGAGTCTGGGTGCGAGGAGTGCCTGGCTGGCGGCGGGGTCTCGGCGTGGCATCTCCGCGCTGCCTGGTGTATCAGTAACGCTGGCGGCGCGGGCGCCCGATGGGACGGTGACCAGCGCGCGCTGCTGCGTGGCGCCGGCCTGATCCCGTGTGCTGGTCCTGACCCGGGCCAGGGAGGCGAGCTGGTCGGTGGTCCAC
>JAOPYP010000484.1 GCA_025964635.1 Actinomycetes bacterium
CCCGGGTGAGGTCCCCCGAGCGGGCCCGCTGCCGCCCGGCGGCGCTGCCGGCCCGGAACACCGTGTCGAACACCAGGCGGGAGGTGAGCGCGGCCGCGCGCAGTTTGCGGGTGTCCGGGCCCTCCAGCGACTGGCCGCGCTCCAGGCCGAAGGCCACGCAGTAGGCCTCCTTGGTATAGCCATGCACCCGCAGGTGGGCGGTGACCGAGCGGAGCGCCCGCCCGCACAGGTGGCAGACCACCCGCGTGTCGGTGACCACGACCTCACCGATCGGGGCGAACGCCGGGGTGCCGTCCGGCAGGACCGCGACAACCGGCTGGGCCACCGGCCGGGTCATCGGCTGGGCCCGCCCCCGGGCCGGGCCAGCGGCCGGCTCCCGCACGTCTGCCCGCGCCGGCCTCCGGCTCGGCGCCCGCAACGGCGCGCGAGTCGCGGGCAGCACGCTGTTCATCTCGGCGGACATGATCAGCCCTCCGCGCTGAGACCCCACTAGTCACATCGAGACTACCGAAGTCCGGTGCCGCCGTCACGCCCGCCTCATCCCCTCACGGCCGCCGCGCATCCCCTCACGCCCGCCTCATCCCCTCACGGCCGCCGCCGGGCCCACTACGCTCAGGATCATGAGCGCGGAGCCATCACTGTCGCTGGCGGAACGAACCGTCCTGGCGATACTCAGCGAGCGCCCCGCGCATGGCTTCGCCATCGCCCGGCTCACCGCGGCGGGCGGGGATCTGGGCCGGATCTGGCAGATCCCCCGGCCCGTGATCTACCGCTCGATCACCCGGCTGCTGGAGGCCGGCCTGCTGACCCAGGACGCAGTGGAGTCTGGCCGGGGCCCGCAGCGCACGCTTTACGCGGTCACCCCCGAAGGACGCCGGCTGGCTGAGGAGTGGCTGGACACCCCGGTCGAGCACGTCCGGGACGTCCGGTCCCATCTGCTACTCAAGCTGGCCCTGCTGGACCGCGCCGGGCGCGATCCCGCAGACCTGCTCCGCCGGCAGCGGGCCGCCCTGGAGCCCATCGCCCGGGCCGTCCAGGCTGAACGGCCCCTGCGGGACGGGTTCGACGCGACGCTGCTCGCCTGGCGCCGGGCTACCACCGCGGCCACGCTGAGCTTCCTCGACGACGTCATCGGGCCCGCGCAGTTCGTCCACCCGGACCAGGGTGACGCCGACCAGGATGAACGCGCCGCCCAGGAACTGCATCGCGGACGGTAGCTGGCCCAGCAGCAGCCACGCGAACACGATCGCGAACAGGACCTCAGCCATGCCGATGAACGAGGCCAGCTTGGCGCCCAGCCGCCGGGCGGCACCGATGCCCGTGACGTAGGCGATGACCGCCGCCACCAGCGACAGCCCGAGCACCGGCACGACCCAGCTGACCTGATGATGGAGGAAGTCCACCGGGCGGGTGCTGGCCGTCATCCGCAGCACACCGATCCCGCCCGCCAGGCCCAGCACCACCGCGCCCACGCACATTCCGGCCCAGGCCATGACGATGGGGGGCAGCGGCTCGGCGTCCGTCGCCGCCGAGAGCACGAAGTAGATGGCCAGGGCCACCGCGGCGAGCAGCCCCCACATCACCCCGACCGGGTTGATCCCGGCGGCCCCGGTCAGGTTCAGCACCAGGATCAGCCCGGCGATCGAGGCGGCCCCGCCGGCCACGGTGAGCCGCCGTGGCCGCTGGGCGTGCCGCACCCAGAGCCAGCCGACCACCAGCACGCTGCCGAGGTACTCGAGCAACAGGGCCACGCCGACCGGCATCGTGGCTACCGCGTTGAAGTAGAACAGCTGGCAGCCAGCCACGCCCGCCAGCCCGAAGGCGGCCACTCGCGGAGCGGCCCGGCGCAGAACCATCCAGCGGCCACGCAACTGCACCAGGGCCGGGATGGTGAGCATCAGGGCGGCCAGGGTGATCCGGGCGAGCACCGCCGCGCCGGGGCTCCAGCCCGCGCCGATCAGCGACGAGGCGAAGGCCCCGGACGTCCCGAACGCCGCCGCGGACACGATGCCCAGAGACAGGCCCGCGCTCCCCTGCCGGACCCGGCCAGCACCGGCACCCCGGCCAGCACCAGCACCGCCGCCAGCGGCAGTATCGCGCGCAACGGCAGCACGGGCACCGGCAGCACGGGCACCGGCAGCACGGGAGGCGGGGCGGGTCTGGGCGGAAGTCACGGCGGCACTCCAGGGCAGAATCCAGGTAGAGAGTCAGCAGTCAGCCGCTCTCACGGACAGAGCAAGCGTAAGCAGCAAACCGCGCTTACACTAATGACACTAGCCGCCCCGACTGAAAGGGGTCAAGGTGCTTTTTGCTCATGACACCGAGGTGTCGCTGGCTGCGACCGCGGCTCTGGTCAACACCGGCCGCGGCGGCACCGAGGGTCTGCCGGACGAGGCCGCGCTCGACCGCTTCGTGACCGAGTGGCGCTGGACTGGCCAGCGCAGCCGGGACCGGGCCGAGCTCAACGCCGTCCAGCGGCTGCGGCCCCGGCTGGCCCAGCTCTGGGAGCTGTCCGAGGATGACGCCGCCGCCCTGGTCAACGCCCTGCTGCGGGGGGCCGGCGCGCTGCCGCAGCTGGTCAAGCACGACGGCTGGGACTATCACATGCACGCCACATCCGCCGACGCCCCGCTGGCCGACCGGATGGCGGTCGACGCGGCGATGGCGTT
>JAOPYP010000509.1 GCA_025964635.1 Actinomycetes bacterium
TGGCTGCGCGAGCTGATGGCGAGCTTGGTGAAGACCTTGTGCAGGTGGTATTCGACGGTGCGCGGGCTCATGAACAGCTGGGCCGCGATCTCGGGGTTCGACAGGCCGTCGCCGGCCAGCCAGGCGATCTGGGTCTCGCGGGCGGTGAGCTGGATTGGGGTATCGGTGGTGCGGTTGCGGACGCGGTCACCGGTGGCGCGCAACTCGCGTGCAGCTCGTTCCGCGAACCCGTCGGCCCCCATGGAGGCGAACATGTCGTGGGCGGTGCGCAGCTGCTCGCGCGCGTCGCTGCGCCGGTTGTCCCGGCGCAGCCACTCCCCGTAAAGCAGGTGGACGCGGGCGAGCGGTACGCGGACGCGGGTGCGGGCGAGGCGGTCGAGTGCCTCGCGGTACAGGCGCTCGGCGGTCTGGCCATCGCTGAGCAGCGCTCGCGCGCAGGCCTCGACGCCGAGCCCCCAGTCGCTGCCGCTGGCGCGGGCGCTGTCCGAGAGGCGCTCAAGAGCGCCGGTGGCGCGCTCGGGTGCCCCGCTGCGGGCCGCTGCCTCGATCAGCTCGACCGCCGCCCATGTTGAGAAAACGAGCTCATCCGGGTCCTCACCAGCCTGGAGCGCCGCGTCCAGCGCATCGGCGTAGCGGCCGAGGCCGTTGTCAAGCATCGCGGTGGCCCACTGGACGAAGGTCAGGCCCGCTCCTTCCCCGCGTTGCACCAAATCTTTCGTGCTGGTCTCGATGAGCTCGGAGGCCTGGCGTTCCCGGCCGCGGAATACCGCGAGCCCCAGGGGAGCGTAGGGCGGCAGCTGGCTCCCTGTCGCCTCGGTGATCGCCGCCGCCTCTTCGATCAGTGCAGTGGCCACGGTGAAGTCGCCTTTGAACAAATGCATCCCGGCGAGTTGGTTGAGGGCCATGGGGAGCACGCCGAGCGCACCAGCGTCCCGGGCGAACTGGACGTGGCGGGTGGAAAGCAGGTCCCAGCCCTCGTCGTCCCACACGATTTGGGCGGCGGGGACCGCAAGCCACAGCCAGCGCAATGCTTCCTCCCCGGGGATGCCCCCAGCGGAGAACGCGCTCAGTGCCCGCTTCAGCGTCGGTGCCGCAGCCGCGCGGCCCTGTGTGATCAGCAGCGCTAGGCCATCCAGCAGGAGATCGGGCGCGCCCGGCGGCTGCGGCGCCTCAGGCCCGGCCCGTGCGGCCTCAGCTACCTCGCACAGACCGCCGCTGGTCGCAAAACGGCCGGCGTAGATGGCCGCGGAGAGTGCTTCCAGGTAGGTCTCGCGGGCCAGCCCGGCGTCGAGGGGGCCCAGCCGCCGGGCGGCCTGGAGCAAAAGCAACGGAGCGTCCCGGCCGCGGCTGGACGCGAACGCGACCTGCCCGCGCAGCAGGTCGGCCCGGGCGCGCTGGAGTTCCGCGAGCGGCCCTGCCTCGGCCGTGGCCAGCAGCCCCAGCGCCGCATCGAACGCCCCTGCCTGGGCCGTTGCCCGCGCCGCGGCCAGCGCGCGCTCCGCCCGCCGCCCCGGCTCCAGCGTCAGCGCGGCAGAGCGTTCCAGGAAGGCGGCCGCCGCCGCCAGCCCACCGCGCCTGCGCTCGGTCGGCCGAGCGCTCTAGCTCGGCCGCGATGTCCGCGTCAGGTCCTGCTGTGGCCTGCGCGAGGTGCCACGCACGCCGGTCGGGATCAAGCTGCGGATCGCTCGCCCCGGCTAGCACGCGATGCACCTCCCGCCGGTCCTGCGGCGAGGCCGCCCGGTAGATCGCCGAGCGGACTAGCGGATGACGGAAGGTCACGCGTGCGCCGATTTCCACCAACCCGTCGGACTCGGCGGCATCCACCGCCTCGGCCTCGATCCCGAGTCGGCCGGCCGCCCGCCACAACAGCGCGGGATCGCCGGCCGGTTCTGCCGCCGCGAGCAGCAGCAACTGCTGGGTCTTCACCGGAAGCGGCGCCAGCCGCCGCCGGAAGACGTCCTCGATACGGCCGGAAAGGGGCCCCGCGCCCGGGAGGCCGAACCCGCCGGCCAGCTCCGCCGCTCCCATCCCGCGGGGCAGCTCAAGCAGGGCCAGCGGGTTGCCGCCGGACTCAGCGATGATTCGGTCACGGACCCGCTCATCCAGCCGCCCGGGGATGATCGAGTCCAGCATCGCCCGGGCGTCAGCATCAGACAGTCCCTCCGCCACCAGCCCGGGAAGACCGGCCAGGTCGCCCTCCGAGGTGGGATCACGGGTGCCCAATATCATGGCGACCGATTCGGTATCTAGCCGTCGGCCAACGAACGCCAGCACCTGCGCCGAGGCCTGGTCCAGCCACTGCGCATCATCGATCAGGCACAGCAGCGGCTGGTCGGTGGCCACCTCCGAGAGCAGGCCCAAAACAGCCAGGCTGACGAGGAAACGATCCGGCGCGCCGCCACAAGATAGGCCGAACGCCACGCCCAGAGCCTCACGCTGCGGGCCGGGCAGCCGGCCCAGTCGGCCCACCATCCGCCCGCACAACTGGTGCAGCGCCGCGAACGGCAGCTCCATCTCCGACTCGACGCCCTCGGCGCGTGCCACCTGGAAATCTTGCGCCGTATTCGCCGCATAGCCCAGCAGGGCAGTCTTGCCGATGCCAGCCTCGCCCCGTACCGTCAGCACCCGGCTGCCCCCGGCGCGCACGTCCGCGAGCAGGCCGTCCAGGGCCGTGCACTCCTCCCTGCGGCCCCAAAGCATTACGCAGCGCCCCTCCCGGCGGCTCCCCGCCATCGTAGATCCGGCCCCGGTCCAGGTCAGCCCCAAGGGGAACCGGCCGGAATAGCGCAGTCACCTGCAGGCCTATAACGATCAGATCGTGGGCCAGTACCGTCACCGGCGTGGGACGGGCCACCGTCAACACGTTCGAGGCCGAAGGCGGGGTCCTGCGGTAGCGCGCATCCGGATCCGCTTCTGCGGATGCCTGTGCCCGGCGGGCCGTCCGGTTCGGGAGCGCTCTCATCGACCTGACGATGGTCGCTGCCGCGGCCGGGGTGGCCGGTCTGGATGCCCGCCGCTGAGGTGAATCCTGTTTTTCCGACCAACTAACTAGATTTTCCGCTAATCTCCCCGCGTGGCTACGGACATGCCCATGACCGCGGGACCTACCCCGCTGGCTGCCTGGCGGGAGCGCCGCCAGCAGGTGAGCGGGGGCTGGCCACACCGGTGGCTGGTCGGGATGCTGGCCGCCCTGGCCGGGGCCGGCTACTCGGTGTACTGCCTGGCCCGCTACCACACCTTCCACTACAACGCCTACGACCTGGTGATCTTCGACCAGGCCGTGCGATCGTACGCGCACTTCAGGCCCGGGATCTCGGTCATCAAAGGGGTGCACAACGGGTTCGGCCCAGACTTCTCGGTGCTTGGTGATCACTGGTCGCCGATACTTGCCTCGCTCGCCCCGCTCTACTGGCTCCATGACAATCCGCAAACCCTGCTAGTAGCGCAGTCGGTCCTGTTCGCGCTCGCGATCCCGCCGCTGTGGGTATTCACCCGCCGGGCGCTGGGCGGCGGGCCGCAGGCGACCGCAGCGGCCTACCTGGTATCCCTGGCGTACGGGCTGAGCTGGCCGGTCGCCGAGGCCGCGCGCGCCGGCTTCCACGAGGTGGCGTTCGCGCCAGTGCTGACCGCGGTAGCGCTGGAACGCCTGCAGGCGGGCCGGGTACGCGGCGCGCTGATCGCGCTGGGCGCGCTGCTGCTCGTCAAAGAAGACATGGGCCTGCTCGTCGCCGGGATCGGCGCCGCCCTTGCGCTGTCGCGCCCGGGCATGGTGCCCAGGCAGCGGCTGGTCGCCGCCGGGCTCATCGTGGCGGGACTCGCCGACACCGTGCTGGCCACGCAGGTGCTGATCCCGGCCATGGGTGGGCGCTCGGACTACTACTGGGCCTATACCGAGCTGGGCAGCAATGGTCAGCAGGCCCTGGTGTACCTGATCACCCACCCGGTCGGCGCGCTGCGGCTGCTGGTCAGCCCGCGGGTCAAGCTCGACACGGTGCTCTGGCTGTTCGGGGCGTTCTGCTTCCTCCCGCTGCTCTCCCCCCTCTCGCTGGCCGCCGTGCCGCTCCTGGCCGAGCGCATGCTGGGGGCGAAGTTCCCCAACTGGTGGACCACTCACTACCAGTACAACGCGTACCTGGTGATCATCCTGGCCTGCGCCGCCGTCGATGGCGCCGCCCGGCTCAGCCGCTGGTCGGTGCTGGCCAGGCGGCGCTTGGCTGTCCGCCGCGGGCCGTCACTGGCCGGCCCGCAACCGGCGGAGAGCGTGACGGGCCCGGCGGTGGCCGGGTCGGCGGCGTGGGGGCGGGTGCCGGCGGCTGGCCGCGCGGTTGCCCTCGGCTGCGCGGCGGCACTATGCGCTGCCGCGGTCCTCCTCGTGCCGCGGTTCCCGCTGGCGGGTGTCCTGCACCCATCGTTCTACCACCGGAATGCGCGGATGACCGCGGCGGCCGCGGCGGTCAGCGCCGTTCCGGACGGGGTCACCGTAGAGGCAGCGGGCGGGATCGGACCCCACCTGTCGGCACGGGACACCGTCCTGCTGTGGGACGGGGAGAACGCACCACGCTGGGAGCCCTGGGTCGTCGCGGATGTAGGTCAGCGGGAATTCACGTTCGCCAGCATCGGAGCGGAGAAGCAGCGGGTCGCGCTGCTCAGGCGCCACGGCTACCTGGTCACTTTTGACCGGAAGGGATACATCGTGCTGCACCGGGATAGCGCTCAGCCGGGAGCCGGTCCGTCTCAGGCGTCCGCGGGATGAGCGCAGAGACCGCGGCCAGCGACTCCTCGGCGGCCCTCGCCGGCGTGGATGCCGCCGGCGCCGACCGGACGGCTGAGGCACCGAGTGCGGCCGGTCGCCTCCTCGGGCGGCTGTCCGTGCTCCCGGCGCTGCTGGCGATGGCCTGGCTGCTGACCGGGCTGCCACTGCTGATGCTGGGCTGGTTCACCTGGCCGCTGATGGTGGCGCTGTCTGTGCCGGTGGCGGCCGCAGCCGCGGTGTGCGGCCTGCGGTGGATCCCGGACCGATGGCCGGGCACCCGGCCAGTGCCCGGTCCCGGGCAGGCGCACACGCCGTGGTGGGCGGTGGCCGGCGTCATCGCGGTCGCCACCGCGTTCGGCGCTGAGCAGCTGATTTATCACTCCCAGCAGATCATCATCCTGCGCGATCCCGCGTCCTACATCCAGTTCGCGGCCTGGATCGCGCATCACGGCTCACTGCCGATCCCGCAGTCGCGCGCGGCGTTCGGCGGCACCCACCAGATGCTCATTTTTGCCAGCCCCGCGTACTACCAGGTCGGCGGGAGCATCGTGCCGCAGTTCAATGGCCGGGCTGCCGATGGTCCTCGCGGCCGGTTTCTGGGCCGGCGGGGTGAGCGCGGCGGTCCTGATGGCACCGGTGCTCGGAGCAGCCGCGGTGCTCACGTTCGGCGGCCTGGCCGCCCGGCTGGTCGGGCCACGGTGGGCACCACTGGCGGCGCTGGTCCTCGCCCTCTCCCTGCCGGAGCAGTACACCAGCCGGTCGGCCTTCAGCGAGCCGCTGGCGCAGATCTTGTTCCTCGGCGGGCTTTGCCTGGTCATCGACTCGCTGGCGGCCGGCGGGGCCGGGGCCCGGGTCACCGCTGGGCTGGGCGGCCTGGCGCTCGGCCTGACCATCCTGGTGCGCATCGACGGGATCAGCGACATCCTGCTGGTCGTTCCGTACGGCGGCCTGCTGCTGGCCAGGCGGCGGTCCCAGGCGGTCCCACTCCTCGGCGGGCTTGGCGTCGGCGCGCTCTTCGGCGTGGCGGACGGGCTGGTGCTGTCCTGGCCGTACATGGTGCACATCAGGAGCGCGCTGCTGCCACTGGCGGTGGCGGCCAGCACGGTGCTGGTCGTGACCGCCCTGGCGGTCCCGGTGCTGCGGCGGCGCGGGCTGCCCTCGGCGGACCGGGCCGGGAGGCGGGCCCGATGGGTGCTCCGCGCGGCCGCTGCCCTGCCCTTCGCGATCGTGATAGGGCTTGCCGTCCGCCCGTACGTCCATCCGGTGCCCATCGTGCCCGGCCTGCGGCCCAGGTACCGGGCCATCACCTGGCATCACTACCTGCAGTTCAGCCTGCACTGGGTGTTCTGGTACGTCGGGGTGCCGGCCGTGCTCCTCGCCGCGCTCGGGGCCGCCGTGCTCGCCCGCAGGTGCCTGCGCGGCGGGATGCCGGCCTGGGCGCTGCCGCTCAGCACGTTCGGGTGGATCATCGTCACGGTCCTGTACCGGCCGGCCATCGTCCCCCATCAGCCGTGGGCGAGCCGCAGGCTGGTGCCCGGCGTGCTGCCCGGGCTGATCCTGCTGGCGATCTGGGGGGCAAGCTGGCTCATTGCCTGGGCCCGCCGCCACGACTACGGCCCGGTGGCCTCCGGAGCGGTCCCCTTCTGCGCCGCGGCGCTGGTGGTCCCGGCCGCGATGACCACGTTCGGCCTGGGCATCAGGGATGGCGGGCCGTTGGGGATCAGGCCGATCGCGGGCGGCTGGGCACTCAGGGCCACGGAGTCGGGTGAGATCGCGGTGGTGGCCCGGATGTGCGCGGCACTACCCGGCAATTCGTCGGTTGTCATGCTCGACGGCCGGGTCAGCGGCCGGTTCACCGAGGTCGTCCGCGGCATGTGCGGGTACCCGACGGCGGTCCTGCCCCACCCGACGCCGGCCAGCGTGCAGCAGGTCGTGCGCGGCATTGCCGGGGCGGGCCGGCGGCCGGTACTTCTGGCGACTTTCCGCTCAGCACTCACCCCCTACGGGACCGGGATAAGGGAGATCATGCTGCTGCATACGAGGCAGGAAGAGGCCACCCAGTCGACA
>JAOPYP010000540.1 GCA_025964635.1 Actinomycetes bacterium
ACGTGATCGCGCCAGGAGTGCTGCGGGGTGAAGCCCAGCGCCGCGCGGGCCTGGTCGATGGCCAGCAGGGTGCCGAACTCGCCCACCTCGCGGGTCAGCGTGACGCCCGGGAAGACCTCGGCCAGCAATTCCGCGGACGGCCGGTCCATCACGGTGTCCGCGGCCGCGATGATGTAGCTGACGCTGCCCTTGGCTGATGCTTCGAGGGCGAGCCGGGAGGCCATGGCCGCGTCGCGCTCGTCTATGTAGCCCCACAGGTTCCACCGCCGCGCCGCCGGGTCCGGCCAGTACTCCGGGAAGTGCTGGTAGTCCCCGGGTCCGAGGATGTTGGAGAACCGGAGCCCGATGAACGGGATCTGGGACCACTCGGCGATGTGCGCGGCCACGGTCTCGCTGGCCACCTTGGACAGCGCGTAGGTGCTCGTCGGCACCGGGTAGTGATCCTCGTCCACCGGCGCGTACCGGGGCGGGACGTCGAACGGCAGGCCCAGCGTGGTCTCGCTGGACGCCCATACCACCCGTTCCAGCTTGGCCTGCGCGGCGGCCATGAACACGTTGAAGTTCATGGTCATGTTCTGGCTGAACGTGGTCGCCGGCGTGTGGATCTCCGGGGCCGGGATGTTGGCCAGGTGGACGACCGCGTCCACGCCCTGGAGCACCTCGGTGGCCTGGCCGTAATCGGTGAGGTCGGCCAGCAGCGGCCGGACCCCCAGGTCCTCGGGGGGCAAGATCCGGTCGGTGGCCACCACCCGGTACCCGTGCGCGAGCAGTTCCCGTACCGTGACCCGCCCGGCGCGGCCGCTGGCGCCGGTTACGCAGATTCGCTTCGTCATGCGGCCAGGATTTCACGCGGCCCACATCCCCCGGCAAGCCTCGGGGAGCACCCGGAAGCCCGCAACACCACCCCGACCCGGGCCTGGTCGTGATCATGACGTGGGTACCGTCGGGGCCCGGCACAGTCGTCATGAAGACGATTCCTGGCGGGCGGGTCCCTGGGGTGGCGTGCGGGTTCTCCGGCTGGGAGGCGATGCGTCGGGTGGCTGCTTCCCCGGCGCGCTCAGGGGGTGGGCGTGGCGGTGGTGGGAGACCTGGCCGCGCCGCTGCTGCCCGTGGCCGGCGTGGTGGACGACGGCACCGTCGCAGGTGAGGATGCCCCGGCCGAGGTGCTCGGAGTCGGCGTCCCGGACGACGTCACCGCCGAGGGCGTCGGGCTGGCCGGGGTGGACCCGGTCGGCGTGGCGGACGGCGTGCTCGACGGATGCGTCGTCACTTTCTGCTTCGGCGACGAGGGGCCGCTGAACGTGTCACCCACGCTCGTCCCGGAGGTGTGACGGCCATAGACGGCCGCACTCAGCGGCTTGCCGATCGTCAGCTCGAACACCGTGATAGCCGCCACGACAACGAGAAAGAAACCCGCGGCGACGCCGCCGTAGGTCAGCCACTGCTGCCGGGTCAGGCCACCGAAGAAGCTGGTGACCGCACCCCAGAGGCTGCCGCGGCCCGCGTCGTCGCCGGCCGGCCCTTCCTCGGTGAAGTTCCCGTGCGCGTTCCGGCTGGCCGTGCCGCCGGGGCGGCCCCCGCCGTTGGCTGCACCGCCGTTCCCCGGCCCGCCGCTGGACGAGCCGCCGCTGGACGACCCGCCGTTGGTGGCACCATTCCGCTGGGTGGCGAGGCCCGGGATCATCTCGGTTTCGTGGGGATCCCGCGGCGTCCCGTACTGCCGGCGATCCCAGACCTCCGTCTCCTGGTCGGCCAGATCCCGGGCCGTCCCCTGCTGCTGGTCCGCGCCCCCGGACGCGGCGCGCCGGACGCCGGAGGCGGCTCCGGCCCCGGTCTGGCTCATGGTGTTCCCGGTCCTGGTCCGGGCGGCGGAGTGGTACAGCACCTGCCCCGCTGACCGGAGCCGTTCCTGGGAGCGCTGGAGGTAGACCTTGTAGATCTCAGTCCCCATGGTGCTGGCGATGCTGCCTACGGCCGCGCCGACCAGGGTGCCGCCGATGCCGAGATAGGAGGCGGCGAACGCACCGGTCAGGGTGGCCAGGACACTGGCGATGACTTGACTGCTGCTCAGCTGGATTCCGCGCGGCCCGCTCATTAACTGTCCCCCTTTGCCACGTGAATCCCCCGCTCAGCCAGCGCGGAACTCACGGCAAGGGGGGATGCGGACGGTTCCTGACCCGTCGAGCCTATGCGCGGCATCCCGTCCATCAGCTCCGCTCGGCGCAGGTCAGCGCAGATCCGGGGCTGGATTGCGTCATCCGGGCCGCGTCCCCGGACCGCTCCCCGCCGCTCCCCCGCCTCCGCCCGGTCCGATGCCCCGGGGCCAGGGGCCGCGAATGACCTGGGGGCTTTGCCGGGGCATGGCAGTCGGCCGCGGACGGCGCCTGCCCATCGCCGGGCCGCGAACTCCGGGGACCACACGATCGCGTGACATTTTTCTGGCCCGCGTCTCGCTTACTGAGACGGGCGCGCCGCTCCCGGGACGAAGCAGGACGACCGGAACATCACCCCGGCCGCGCCCGGCGGACCTATCCTGACCCGCATGCGTTCTGCCCTGGAGGGCCTCAGCGTGGGCCTGGTGCTGAGCGGGCTGGCGCTGACCGGGCTGGCACTGGCCGGGCTGGCACTGGCCGGGCTGGCACTGAGCGGATGCAGCGCGCCCGCCCCGCCTGGCCCGGTCCAGGCGTCTTCCGCCGCGGCTACCCCGGCGACGGCCGCCCGGACCACGGGCGGCCCCGCATCGCCCTCCCCGGGCGTGACCGCCAGCCCCACCCCGGCCTGCACCGGGATCGCGCCCGGCTTCTCCTGCGTGATGCAGCAGCGGATCTCCGAGGCCCAGCATTACCTGGCCGGGCGGCACGGCTCGATCGGGATCGTGCTCGACGACCGGGTCACCGGCGCGGTGTGGCACAACGGCCACGCGCACACGCTCTACCCGGCCGCGTCCACGATGAAGCTGGCCGTGATGACCGACCTGCTGCTCCGCGACCGGCGCGGCAGCATCCACCTCACTGCCGCCGACCGCGGGGAGATGTACCAGGCCCTGCACACCAGCAACGACATCGACGCCAACGACCTGTGGAACAAGTACGAGGACGCGACCTTCCAGCAGCGCATCCGGGCGTTCGGGATGACCCGGGCGCATTTCACCGGGGAAATCAACTGGGGCTTCATGTACTGCACCCCCAGGGACCTGGACCACCTGATGAACTACGTGCTCACCAAGGCCCCCGCCGCGGTCCGCGACTACCTGGTCCGCCAACTGCAGCACGTGAGCGTGCACGACCAGCAGTGGGGTGTGTGGGGCGCCGGCCCGGCGAACCAGCCGGGCAACAAGGACGGCTGGGAGCAGGATCCGATCGGCCCCGGCAACGCCCAGTGGATCACCAACACCGTGGGGTTCGCCGGGCCCGCCCAGGAGTACACCCTGTCGATCATGGACAACGTCCACGGCTACGGCGGGACCGGCCCGCGGGGGTTCTTCTACGGCACGAACACGCTGACCCAGATCGCCTCGATCCTGTTCCAGGGTCACCACACCACCGCCCCGCACCCCCAGCCGTCCTACGTCCCCTGACCGGGGGCGAGCTCCCGCGCCTTCCCCGGCAGCGCCCGCCCGCCGTCAGCTCCCGCCGGCGGGCGCTACCGTCGGGGGGTGACAGATCGCGCGGTTGAGGTGCTGGTGATCGGGGCGGGCGTCGCGGGGCTGACCACCGCGGTGTGCCTGGCGGAAGCCGGGCTGGCCGTGACCGTCCAGGCCGGCCAGCTGCCGCGGCAGACCACGTCGGCCGTGGCCGGGGCCATCTGGGGACCGCACCTGGTCGAGAACAGCGACCGGGTGACCCGCTGGTGCGCCGAGACCCTCGAGGTGCTCACCACGCTGGCCACCGACCCCGGCACCGGGGTCCGGCTGGTCAGCGGGACCCAGGCCGCCCGGGCCCCGCACCCCCGCCCGGACTGGGCCGCGCCGCTGCGCGACCTCGGGCCGCACGACCCGGCGTCCCTGCCGCCCGGCTTCGTGGCGGGCTGGCGGTACACCGCGCCGGTGGTGTCCATGCCTGTCTACCTGGACTACCTGGCCGGGCGGCTGAGCCGGGCGGGTGGCCAGCTCACCGCCGGGCCGCTGGACTCGCTGGCCCAGGCCGTCCGGCAAAGTACCGCGCCGGTGATCGTCAACTGCACCGGGGCCGGGGCCCGCGACTTCGTGCCCGACCCGTCGGTGAGCCCGGTCCGCGGCCAGGTCGTGATCGCCGAGAACCCGGGCATCACCGAGTTCTTCATCGGGGTTGGCGACGAGACCCACGAGCTCTGCTACGTGTTCCCGCATCAGGGCCGGGTGGTGCTGGGCGGCACCGAGATCCCGGGTGACTGGTCGCTGGAGCCCCGGCCCGCGACCGCGCGGCGGATCCTGGCCGACTGCGCGGGCATCGACCCCCGGCTGGGCGCCGCCTGGATCCTGGAGCACCGGGTCGGCCTGCGCCCGGCCCGGCCGCAGGTCCGGCTGGAGGCGGAGAACGCCGACGGCGACGGCCCCGGCACCGGACGGCTGGTGGTCCACAACTACGGTCACGGAGGCGGCGGCATCACCCTGTCCTGGGGGTGCGCCCGCGAAGCCGCCCGGCTCGTCATGTCGTTCCGCTAGCGAGCGGTCCGTTTAACCGGCCGGGGCCAGGCTGTCGAGGATCGCCTGCTGCACCGGAGGCGGCGTCTCCCCGGCTTCGGCGCGCAGCGCGTACTGCCCGTACAGCGCGACACCGGGCTGGGCGATCATCCGCGGGAACCGGCCCCGGTGCGGCCAGGACGCCGCGTGCACCAGGAACGGGTGGCACAGGAACACGTCACCGGCGCCGCCGGTGGCCAGGGCGGTGGGGCGGCGGGCGCTGGCCCGCGCCGCCTGCTGCGCGGCGGGCAGCCACTCCATGCCCTCCTCCCCCGCCGGGGCCAGGATCGCCGGGACGTCCCGGTGTGAGCCCGGCCGCAGCCGGGTCGGCGCGCCGTCCGGCTCCACGTCGGTGAGCAGGTATATCGCGAGCAGGCCGCGGTCCCGGGAGCCGGCGTTGACCCGCCACCCGCCGCCCGCCTCGTAGCTGGACTCGATGTGCCAGCCCGCATCGCCCGGGTCAGCCTCGCTGGGGAACCGCACCGGGATGGTTCCGCCCACGCCGTCCCGCTTCCACCAGCGGCCGGGCCCGATCAGCTGATCACAGGCCTCCTGCAGCACCCGCGTGGTCCCCGCCGCGGCGAACGGGCCGCCCTCGGGGCACGGGATCCGGACCACGGGGGCGGTCCACGTCGCGGGGTCGCCGCGCCGGACACCCTGGCGGTCCAGGTCGGCCCAGATCATGTCCTGGCAGGCCGCGATGACCGGGGCGGGGACCGCGCCGCGGAGGGCGACGTACCCGTCGGCCAGGAACGCGCCGATCTCCTCCTGGCTGAGCACGGCTTCAGGCTGTCACGGCCGCCGCGGCCCCCGCCACTTCATATAACGGATTGACCCGGGCTACCCACATGGGTACATTACTCAAGTAATGAACCACTGAACCGGGAGGTGCGGTGCCGGCCCTGGACGATGGGACGCCGCTGTTCGTGCAGATCGCCGAGCAGCTGGCCGACGACATCGTCGACGGGACGCTCGCCGAGGGCGCACGGGTGCCGTCCACGAACGAGCTGGCCGCGTTCTACCGCATCAACCCGGCCACCGCGGCGAAGGGGATCAACCTGCTGGTGGACGACGGGGTGGTGGAGAAGCGCCGCGGCATCGGGATGTTCGTCGCCGCGGGCGCGCAGGAACAGCTGCGCGCCGGCCGCCGCAAGCGGTTCGCCGAGCAGTACGTGGACCCGATGCTGGCCGAGGCCAACCGGCTGCGCATCGACACCGACACGCTGGTGTCCCTGATCCGGGGACCCGGCTGGCATAACGGAGGCAGCAGGCCATGATCCCGACGATCTCCGCGACGGCGCTCAGCCGCCGCTACCGCGATCAGATCGCGCTGGACGACGTGTCCCTCACGATCGAGCCGGGCACCGTGACCGGCCTGCTGGGCCGCAACGGCGCGGGCAAGACCACGCTGATGCGCATCGTCACCGGGCTGGAGTTCCCCACCGCCGGCGACCTCCGGGTCTTCGGCGAGGTCCCGGCAGAGAACGACGCGGTGCTGCGGCGCATGGTGTTCGTGCGCGAGGAGCAGGTCTACCCCGACTTCCAGGTGCGCCACGCGATCCGGGTCGCCTCGTGGTTCTACCCGAACTGGAGTGAGGACCTGGCCGGGCAGCTCATGGCGGACTTCGCCATCCCGCCCCGGCGGCGGATCAAGCGGCTGTCACGCGGCATGCGGTCCGCGGTCGGGATCGTCATCGGGCTGGCGGCCCGCGCCGAGCTGACCCTGTTCGACGAGCCCTACGCCGGCCTGGACGCGGTCGCGCGCCAGCTCTTCTACGACCGGCTGCTGGCGGAGTTCGCCGAGCACCCGCGGACGATCGTGCTGTCCACCCACCTCATTGACGAGGTGGCGGACCTGCTCGAGCACGTGGTGATGCTCGACCACGGCCGGGTGGTGCTGGATGCCCCGGCCGACGACGTCCGCGGCACGGGCATGACCGTGAGCGGGCCGGCCACGGCGGTGGAGGAATTCGTGGCCGGCCGCACGGTCTGGCACCGTCAGCGGCTCGGCTCGCGCGCCTCGGTCACGGTCGCCGACTCCCTGGACTTCGCCGAGCAGGCCAAGGCCCGCGCGATGAACCTGAGCCTGGAACCCCTGTCCCTGCAGCAACTGCTGGTCCACGCGGCCGGCGTCTCGGCCGACGAGAAGGTGAGCGCATGAACACGCTGGTGAACGTGGCGCGGTACCACCTGGTGGAACGCATTGCCTGGCTCGCGATGCCGTGGGGCATCCTGGCTTTCAGCTTCCTGGTGAACGCGGTGATCGCCGCGACGGCCCCGGTCCCGGCCCACGGCTTCTACACCGGAGGACTGGCGTCGATCTACGTCTTCCTGCTTATCTGCGGGGCCCTGAGCATGTCGAGGTCGCTGCCGTTCGGGATGATGCTGGGGGTCAGCCGCCGCACCTACTACCTGGGCACCGGCCTGCTCGTGCTGGTCATGGGCGTGGTCTTCGGGCTGGTGCTGACCCTGCTGCAGCTCGTGGAGCGGGCCAGCAACGGGTGGGGTCTCAGGCTGCACTTCTTCCAGGTGCCGTGGATCATGGACGGCCCGTGGTACCAGACGTGGCTGACGTCGTTCGTGCTGCTGGTGCTGTTTGCCCTCTACGGTGTCTGGTACGGGCTGGTGTTCCGGCGCTGGAGCCTGCTGGGCTTGGTCACGTTCATCGCGGCCCAGATGGTCGTGGCGCTCCTCGCCGTGGTCGCCATCTCCCTGTCCCACGACTGGTCCGCGGTCGGGCACTTCTTCACCGCGCTGACGGCGGTGGCCCTGACCGGTGTGCTGGCGGTGATCGCCGCGGCCATGGGCGCCGGCGGGCTCAGCACCATCCGCCGGGTTACGGTCTGAAGCCGGGGGACGGCTAGAAGCCAGGGAACACCGGGCGGAGCCGGTCCAGGTCGATCCCCTCGGCCGCGTACTCCGGGGTGTGCTCCGGGTCCAGGCGCCCGTAGAACAGCCGGAGCAGCGCCTCGGCGGGCAGCCGGATCTCGCCGTCGGCCTCCGAGCCGTCCGCCCAGTCCGTCAGCGTCACCGACTCCCCCACGTCCAGCAGGTAGTCACCGTCGGGCGCGGTGGTGCGCAGCCGGACCCGGAAGGAGTCACCGGCCGGCTTGGCGACGAACTGGAACAGCTGGGTGATCTGCTCCATGGCCGGCCGGATCGCATCCTCGGACACGACCGCGCCAGGGTCGATGGTCACGGCCACGTCCCACACGTGGATGGCGTGCTCGCTGAGGCGCAGCCGGACCAGCCCGGCCGCGTCCAGCTGGCGGCCGAAGAAGTCGAGCCCGATCGAGTCCAGTTCCGCGTCGGTGAGCTGCTCCAGCCGCTGGACATGCTCGCCGTCCCAGGTCAGGGAGTCGGCGGCCTGCATCTCCGGGGTGCGGTTGTTCCACGTGTCCCAGATCGCCGGGAACGCGCTCTGGTCCAGCTGGCCGCGGCCGCCCAGCGCGGCGGCCAGGCTGAGGGTGGCGATCTCCGCGCCGCTGCCGAGGTGCGAGAGGACCTGGGCGATGGTCCAGTCCGTGTCGTAGGACTGGGCGCGCAGGTGGTCTGGGGTGAGCGGCTGCACCAGCCCGGCCAGCCGGTCGTGGGAGTTGCGCAGGACGCCGATCAGGGCGCGGGGGTCGGAGGTCATGGCTAGCTCCCGTGGGGGTGGGCCTACCGGACGGGACAGCCTACCGGGCTCACGCTCACACAGCTCACCGCGGCGGGCCGCCGGCCCCTAGGCTGAGCGGAATGAAGATTGGTTTCGGTGCCCCGGTGTCGGGGGTGTGGGCGACCCCGGAGAACCTCGCCGCGTTCGCCGCCAGCGCGGAGGCGGCCGGCTACGCGTCGCTCTGGACGTTCCAGCGGCTGATGGTGCCCGAAGGCTCAGCCATGGATCCCGTGTACCACAGCGTGCTCGATCCCATGGTCTCCCTCGGCTACCTGGCCGCGGTGACCGAGCGGATCCGGCTCGGCGTCGCGGTGGTGAACATGCCGTACGTCGCGCCGGGTTACCTGGCCAAGATGGCCGCCACCGCGGACGTCCTGTCCGGCGGCCGGCTGGACCTGGGGCTGGGCATCGGCTGGATGCCGGAGGAATTCACCGTGGCGGGCGGCACCATGGCCCGCCGCGGGGTGCGCACCGGAGAATACATCGAGGTCATGCGCCGGATCTGGGCCGAAGGGCCAGCCGAGTTCCACGGCCAGGACTACGAGCTGCCCGCGGGCTGGTTCGCGCCCACGCCGGTGCAGCGGCCGGGGCCGCCGATCCTGCTCGGCGGGATCGCCCCGGCGGCCCTGCAGCGGGCGGGCCGGCTCGCGGACGGCTGGGTCACCTCCAGCCGGACCGACCTGTCCCGGATCAGCGAGGGGATCAGCGTGGTCCGGTCGGCCGCCGGGGAAGCCGGCCGCGACCCGGACACGATCCGGATCGTCTGCCGCGGCGTGATCCACCCGGGCGCGCCGGTGACGGTGCCCGAAGGCGGCGGGAGGGTGCTGCTGTCCGGCAGCTACGCCGAGATCCGGCGGGACGTGGAGTGGCTCGCCGAGCGCGGGGTGACCGAGATCTTCTACGACCTGAACTGGGATCCGCTGATCGGGGCGCCCGACGCGGACCCGGTGGGCGCGGTCGCCCGGGCCGAGGAGATCCTTGCCGAACTCGCTCCCGGCGGCCAGCCGGACGCGTGAGGCGGCCTGGGCCAGGATGCCGCTAGCGGTCGGCCGGCATCAACCCGGCCGCGGCGGCGATGGCCGCGGCCTCGCCCCGGCTGGCCGCCCCCAGCTTGGCCAGGATGTTGGACACGTGGACGCTGGCCGTCTTGGGCGCGATGAACAGCGCGGCCGCGATCTCCCGGTTACTCCGCCCGGCCACCAGCAGGCGCAGCACCTCGCGTTCGCGGCTGGTCAGCCCGGCCAGGACGTCGGCAGGCCCGCCGCCCAGCCCGTTCCCCGCGCCGTTCCCGGCCGCACTGCTCCCCGCTGACCGGCCGAGCCGGGCCCGGCGGCCGAGATCGCGCAGCGCGGACGCCAGCGGTGCCGCGCCCAGCTGATCCGCCACGGCCAGCGCGAGCGACCATTCCCGCTCGGCCTCGGCCCGCTGTCCCGCCTCGGCCAGCGCCTCCGCGAGCCGCCAGCGGGAGCGGGCCGTCTCGTAGCTGTAACCGGGGCTGAACTCCGTCACCACGGCCTGCCAGGCCCGGGGATCGTTGCGGCCCTGGGCCCGGGCCCACTCCGCCTCGGCCCGGGCCAGCCAGCCGCGGCCGTCCACGCCGAGCACGAACTTGGGCCGACGCGGGAAGGCCGCGCCTTCGCG
>JAOPYP010000583.1 GCA_025964635.1 Actinomycetes bacterium
CGGTCAGCCCCGCGCTGGCCGGCCTCAGCGCCCTGACCGGGCCGGCGCCGCCCACCGCAGCGGCAGCCGGCTCATCGAAACGCCACGTACTGGTCCCCAGGCGTTGATGACCTGCTGGAAGGCCCGGGGCAGCCGGGACTGCGAGCACTTCCCCTTCGAGTTGCGGGCGAGCACGGCCCGGACCCGGCTGGTGTACTTCCCCCCGCCACCGATATGCCGGTACCGGCCGGTCCCGTGCGCGAGCCGGTAAGTGCCGTGCTCCACGGCGGTGAAAAGGCAGCTCTTCCGGTTGAGCTGGGCCACCGAACTGGTGCGGTGGTGAATGGCCCGGAATGTCCCGGGCGGGAAGCGGATAAGACCGGAATTAGTGTTGATCGTCCCGCCGGCGGTGAAGGCACCCCAGGCAATGGCGCTGGCCCGCGGAGATGATGCGGAGGTGGATACGAACCGGAAGTGCTCGATGTTGCTGGCCGTGGTGCTGGCGCTGGCGGCGGTGACACTGGTCCCCGCGACCACCGCGGCGAGGCAAAGCGTGCCTGCTGCCGCGCCCAAAGCTCTGCGCATGATGCCCCCTGTTATTAGTGCAGCTGATTGCGGGGGGACGTTAGCACGCACTGAAGATGGCAGACCTGAATTTGACCATCATTGCGCGCCGCCGATTTGCTGGCGGTTCCGCCACCTTCCGGCACTAATACCGCGCATCCATTTATTGGGGGAAAAGTTCAGCGGCTTCCCAGGCTCTTCCCAGGGGGTGCCCGCGAGATGCTGAGCTCGCAGTGGCCATCCTGGGCTTATGCTGCTCCAGTGGTTCTCACGTAGGTCAGCTGCCATCGCGCTGAGCGCCGCCGCGGTCACCTCGGTCGCGCTGGCCGGGTGCACGTCATCCGGGCGGGTGACGGGCGGACCGGCCGGTACCTACGTGGTGCCGCCGGGCATCCACAAGATCAAGCACGTGATCGTCGTGACGCAGGAGAACCGGTCGTTCGATTCCTACTTCGGGACCTATCCCGGGGCGGACGGCATCCCGATGAGTCACGGGGTGCCGACGGTCTGCGTGCCGCATCCGGCGGGCGGGTGCACCCGCCCGTATCGCGACCGGGCCGACGTGAACGGCGGCGGCCCGCACGGCGAGCCCAACGCGGTCGCCGACGTCGGCGGCGGCACGATGGACGGCTTCATCAGGCAGCGGGATGCGGCGCACCAGACGTGCCGGGTACCTAACGACCCGGCCTGCGTGGTGGGAGCCACCCCGGACGTGATGGGCTACCACACCGGGGCCGAGATCCCGAACTACTGGACCTACGCCCGGGACTTCGTCTTGAACGACCACATGTTCGAGCCGGTCAAGTCGTGGTCGCTGCCCGACCACCTCTACATGGTCTCGGCCTGGTCCGCCAGGTGCCGCAACCGCTCGCCGCACAGCTGCGTCAACGACATCGTCGGGCCGTACAAGAACCATCAGTTCGGCAAGGCCGTCCAGCAGGAGCTGGCCACCGGCCAGACGTCCATCGACCTGGCCTGGACGGACATCACCTGGCTGCTGTACACCCACCACGTCAGCTGGCGGTCCTACGTGCAGAACGGTGCCCAGCCGGACTGCGGCAACGACTCGGCCGAGACCTGCGCCCCGGTCCGGCAGAACGCCCGGACGCCGGGGATCTGGAACCCGCTCCCCATGTTTGGGGATGTGCAGCACGACCATCAGGCGGGCGACATCCAGCCGCTCGGGTCCTACTTCAGTGCCGCCGCCGCAGGCCGGCTGCCTGCCGTGAGCTGGATCACTCCGTCCGCGCCGGACAGTGAGCACCCGCCTGCCAGCGTCCACCAGGGACAGGCGTACGTGACCTCAATCGTGAACGCGGCGATGAAGAGCCCGGACTGGAAGTCGACCGCGATCTTCCTGTCCTGGGACGACTGGGGCGGCTTCTATGACCACGTCGTCCCGCCGCGAGTCGACCGGAACGGGTACGGGCTGCGCGTCCCGGCCATGGTCATCTCCCCGTACGCCCGGAAGGGATACATCGACCACCAGACCCTCAGCAGCGATGCCTACCTGAAGTTCATCGAGGACGACTTCCTCGGCGGGGCCAGGCTGGACCCCGCAACGGACGGCCGCGCCGACCCCCGGCCCGACGTGCGCGAGAACTCGCCCGATCTCGGCACCATGACCCAGGACTTCAACTTCAGCCAGCCGCCCCGCGCCCCGGTACTGCTGGCGACCAACCCGCCGACCGACTCCCCCACCATCCCGCCCTATTTCACCGGCCAGCCCCCGTGCCTGGGCTGCACCATCCCGCCCCCGGCCACGCCCCGGAGCCGGGCCGGCTAGCCGGGGAGTTCCGGCGCGGCCGGCTGACCCGCCCGCCGCCCAGCGCCCCTCCCCGGCGGACCCCGGGAGCCAGCAGCGTCAACCCCACCAGCGCGAGCATCACCAGCTGCGCCTCTGCGCGGCGCCCCACGTACCAGAGGTACGGCAGCGCGGTGACCGCGGCCAGCGCGACGAGGAGCGCCGCATACAACGTCGCCACCGAGTGATAAAGCACAGGAGAAGCACCCAGGACCGCGACCAGCGCGGCGGAGCGCAGCGACGGCGACTGATACAGCGCGATCAGGGCCGCCACGCCCATCGTGATGAGGAAGTAGGCGCTGATCAGGTCTGGGTGGCGGCCGTCCATCAAACCGCCGTAGTCGCCGCGCAGCACCAGGCCGGCCAGGACGGCGGCGATGATCCCGTACCGCCAGCCCCATAGCCCGGTGACCAGCGCGTAGATGGCCAGCGTGGTAAGGACCAGCAGCGCGGGCGCCAGGACCGGATAGAGCACCAGGGGGGCAACCCGGATATCCGGGACAGCACTGCGCTGATCACCGGGAAGCCAACCGGCCGCGGGATCATGCTTTCCGCCAGCTATCCGCCGAAAGTTCTGAAAACGAATTAGGGCAGAATAGCGGGTCAGCCGCCTGGAGTCCCGTGACCACGCTGTTTCGTAGCCATGCCACCCCGCATCAGTCCCGGCAAACGTCTAGTTTCCGGGATGGCGACGTGCCGCGACCGCAACC
>JAOPYP010000619.1 GCA_025964635.1 Actinomycetes bacterium
CTCGGCAAGCACCCGGCCAGCCGGCCCGGGACCGTTGCCCCCGCGGCTCGCCAGCACCGGCCGGCCGGTCAGCGGCCGGCCCGCCTGGTTCAGCCGGCCGGCTTCGCCACGATCCCGGTCACGGCGGGGATCGGCGCCCTGCTGCTCGCGGCGCTGGTGGCCGCCGGCATCGTCGTGCTCAGACGCCGGGCGGGCGGAGGAAACCCACCCGGTCCATGACCATGGCCATGGTTTCCCGGGCGACCGGCCGCGCCCGGCCGGCCCCGTGGGCCAGCAGCCGGTCCAGTTCAGCCTCGTCGGCGAGCAGCTTCTCGGTCCGTTCCCGGATCGGGGCCAGCGCGCCGGCCACCACCTCGGCCAGGTCCTTCTTGAACGTGCCGTAGCCCGCCCCGGCGTACCGGGCCTCCAGCGCCGGGATGTCCGCACCGGTCAGCGCCGAGTAGATGCGCAGCAGGTTGGTGACACCCGGCTTGCCGGACTCATCCGCGCGGACCTCGCTGCCCGGGTCGGTGACCGCCCGGGCGATCTTCTTGCGGATCGCGCTGGGCTCGTCGAGCACGTCAACGATGCCCGCGGCCGACGAGGACGACTTGCTCATCTTCGCGGTCGGCTCCTGCAAGTCGGTGATCTTGGCCACGCCGGACACGATCAGGGCCGAGGGCACCGTGAACGTGGGGCCGTAGCGGTGGTTGAACCGCACCGCGAGGTCCCGGCTGAGCTCCAGGTGCTGCCGCTGGTCCTCACCAACCGGCACCTCGTTGGTCTGGTACAGCAGGATGTCCGCGGCCTGCAGCACCGGGTAGCTGAACAGGCCGAGGCTGGCCTGCTGGGCGCCGCCCTTGGCCGCCTTGTCCTTGAACTGGGTCATCCGGCTGGCCTCGCCGAACCCGGTGATGCAGCTGAGCACCCAGGCCAGTTCCGTGTGCTGCGGCACGTGGCTCTGCACGAACACCACGGCCCGGTCCGGGTCGATCCCGGCCGCGAACAGCTGCGCGGCCGCGACCCTGGACCGCTGGCGCAGCTTGGCCGGGTCCTGCGGCAGCGTGATCGCGTGCAGGTCCACTACGCAGTAGAACGCCTCGTGCGTTTCCTGGAGCGCGACCCACTGGCGGACCGCGCCGAGGTAGTTACCGAGGTGGAACGAGTCGGCGGTCGGCTGGATGCCGGAAAACGCGCGTGGCCTGGGCATGGGCCGAGTTTAGTCGCCGGATTCGTCAGCTGATGACGGGGACGATGTCCGGGGCGTCCAGCAGCAGCGCGTCGGCGGCCTGGTCGGTGGCCTCCTCCTGGGAGGCCCGCTCGGCTTCGATGGTCGCCTCGTAGTGGCTGATCTCGTTGGCCACCTGCCGGTCGTCCCAGCGCAGCGGCTTAGCCAGCAGCTCGGCGGCCTCCGCGGCCGCCGACAGGCCGCGGTCCCAGGTCTCGATTGAGATGTGCGTCCGCCGGACCAGCACGTCGTCGAGGTGCCTCGCTCCCTCGTGTGAGGCGGCGTAGCCCACCTCGGCGCGCAGGTAGTCCTCCGCCCCCGTGAGCGGCCGGCCCAGGTCCGGGTCGGCCGCGATGATGTCGAGGATCTCCGTGGCCAGCGCCCCGTACCGGCCCAGCAGGTGCTCGATCCGGGCCACATGCAGGCCCGAGGCCCGGGCCAGCCGGTGCCGGGCGTTCCACAGCGGCAGGTACCCGTCCGCCCCGGCCAGCGGCACCTCGCCGGTGCAGGAGGGCGGGACCCGCCAGTCGAGCCCGTGCGCGACCGCGTCCACCGCGTCCCGGGCCATCAGCCGGTAGGTGGTGTACTTGCCGCCCGCGATCATCACCAGCCCGGGCACCGGGTGCGCGACCACGTGCTCCCGGGACAGCCGTGAGGTGGAGTCGGACTCCCCGGCCAGCAGGGGACGCAGCCCGGCGTACACGCCCGCCACGTCCTCCCGGGTCAGCGGGACCGCGAGGACCCGGTTGACCTGGGCCAGCACGTAGTCGATGTCGGCGCGGCTGGCCGCCGGATGAGCCTTATCCAGGGTCCACTCGGTGTCCGTGGTGCCGACGATCCAGTGCCGTCCCCACGGGATGATGAACAGCACGCTGGTCGGGGTGCGCATGATGATGCCGGTGCGCGACTGGATGCGGTCCCGCGGCACCACCAGGTGCACGCCCTTGGACGCGCGGATGTTGATCACCCCGCGGCCGCCCACCATGGCCTGCACATCGTCGGTCCACACGCCGGTCGCGTTGACCACCTGCTGGGCCCGGATCTCCAGCGGCCGCCCGGTCTCCAGGTCGACCGCGCGCACGCCGGTAACCCGTTCCCCCTCCCGGAGGAACCCGGTGACCTGGGTCCGGGAGGCGATCTGGGCCCCGTAGCTGGCCGCCGTGCGGATCAGGCCGACCACGAACCGGGCGTCGTCCACCTGGGCGTCCCAGTACTGCAGCGCCCCGGTGAGCACGGACCGTTTCAGGGCCGGCGCGAGCCGCAGCGCGCCCCGCTTGGTGAGCTGGCGGTGCCCGGGCAGCCCGCGCTGCTGGCCGAGCGAGAACCCGAGCGCGTCGTAGGCGTTCAGCCCGGCCCCGACGTACGCCCGCTCCCACACGTGGTGGGTGAGCGGGAACAGGAACGGCACCGGCCGGACCAGGTGCGGGGCGATCCGCTGGAGCAGCAGCCCGCGCTCGGTCAGCGCCTCCCGGACCAGGCTCACGTTCAGCTGCTCCAGGTAGCGCAGCCCGCCGTGGATCAGCTTGCTGGACCGCGAGGAGGTGCCGGAGGCGAAATCACGCGCCTCCACCAGGCCGACCGACAGGCCGCGGGTGACCGCGTCGAGGGCCACGCCCGCGCCGACCACGCCCCCGCCCACGACGAGCACCTGGAGTTCGTCCCCGGTGAGCGCGGCGAGCGCCGCGGCCCGCCCGTCCGGGTCCAGCCGTGCCGCCTCCTCCGCCATCGTCACCGTCGCGGCGACGCGTTCGGCGTCACGGCCACCTCGACCCGCTGGAACTCCTTGAGGTCGGAGTACCCGGAGGTGGCCATGGTCCGGCGGAGGGCGCCGATCAGGTTGAGCGAGCCGTCAGGGACGTCGGAGGGGCCGTGCAGGATCTGCTCCAGCGTGCCGACCGTGCCCACCTCGACCCGCGCGCCACGGGGCAGCTGGGGGTGGTGCGCCTCGCTTCCCCAGTGGTAGCCGCGGCCCGGGGCCTCGGCCGCCCGGGCGAACGGCGAGCCGACCATGACCGCGTCCGAGCCGCAGGCGAGCGCCTTGGCGATGTCGCCGCTGCGGGTCATCCCGCCGTCAGCGATCACGTGCACGTAGCGGCCGCCGGATTCGTCCAGGTACTCGCGGCGCGCCGCGGCCACGTCCGCGATCGCGGTGGCCATCGGCACGGTCACTCCCAGCACCGCGGCCGTGGTGTGCCCCGACCCGCCGCCGAAGCCGACCAGCACGCCGGCCGCGCCGGTGCGCATCAGGTGCAGCGCGGCCGTGTAGGTGGCGCAGCCGCCCACGATCACCGGCACGTCGAGCTCGTAGATGAACTGCTTCAGGTTCAGCGGTTCCGCCTGCCCGGACACGTGCTCGGCGGACACCGTGGTGCCGCGGATCACGAAGATGTCCACGCCCGCGTCGATGACGGTCTTGTAGTAGCGGACGGTCCGCTGCGGCGACAGCCGGGCCGCGGTGGTCACGCCCTTCGAGCGGATCTCCTCGATCCGCTGGCCGATCAGCTCTTCCTTGATCGGCTCGGCGTAGATCTCCTGGAGCCGCCGGGTCGCGGCCTCCTGGGGAAGTTCCGCGATCTCGGCCAGGATCGGCTCCGGGTCCCCGTACCGGGTCCACAGGCCTTCGAGGTCGAGCACGGCCAGCCCGCCGAGCGCGCCGATCTGGGCGGCGAAGGCGGGTGAGACCACGCTGTCCATCGGCGAGGCCACCAGCGGCATCTCGAACCGGTACGCGTCGATCTGCCAGGCGACCGAGACCTCCTCCGGGTCCCTCGTCCGCCGGGAGGGGACGATGCCGATCTCGTCGAGCGGGTAGGCGCGGCGGCCAGTCTTGCCCCGGCCGATCTCCACGGTGGTCATCGCTCAGTTCCGCCTATCTCAGTTCCGCCTATCTCAATGCCGCCCAGATCCGGGCCGCCTGGATCCGGGCCGCCCAGATCAGGCCCGCCCGCGCCGGGCGTAGTTCGGCGCTTCCGCGGTCATCTCGATGTCGTGCGGATGGCTTTCCGCCAGCCCCGCCGCGGTGATCTGGGTGAACCGGGCTTCCTGGAGCTCGGCCACGGTCCGCGCGCCGCAGTACCCCATGGCCGCCCGCAGCCCGCCGACCAGCTGGTTGGCCACCGCGGCGAGCGGCCCGCGGTAGGGCACCTGGCCCTCGATGCCCTCGGGCACCAGCTTGTCCTCGCGCAGCACGTCGTCCTGGAAGTAGCGGTCCTTGGAGTAGGACCGGCCGCGCTCGGCGTTGCGCATCGCGCCGAGCGAGCCCATCCCCCGGTACAGCTTGTACTGCTTGCCGTGGATGAAGACCATCTCGCCAGGCCCTTCCTCGCACCCGGCCAGCAGGCTGCCCAGCATCACGGTGTCCGCGCCGGCTGCGATGGCCTTGGCGATGTCACCGGAGTGCTGGAGGCCGCCGTCGCCGATCAGCGGCACACCCGCGGCCCGCGCCGCCTGCGCCGCTTCGTAGATCGCGGTCACCTGGGGCACGCCCACCCCGGCCACGACCCGGGTGGTGCAGATCGAGCCCGGCCCGACGCCGACCTTGACCCCGTCCACGCCCGCGTCGATCAGCGCCTGGGCCCCGGCCCGGGTGGCGATGTTCCCGCCGATCACGTCGACCCGGAGGTTGCCCTTGACCTGGCGCACCATGTCCAGGACGGCCTGGGAATGGCCGTGCGCGGTATCCACCACGAGGAAGTCGGCGCCCGCCTCGACCAGGGCCTGGGCCCGCCCCTTGCTGTCCTCGCCGACCCCCACGGCCGCGCCGACCACCAGGCGTCCCTGGCCGTCCTTGGTGGCGCTGGGGAACTTCTCGCTCTTGGTGAAGTCCTTGACGGTGATCAGGCCCTGCAGCTTGCCCGCGCCGTCGATCAGAGGCAGCTTCTCCACCTTGTGCTGGCGCAGCAGGGCGAACGCCTGGTCCCTGGACACCCCGACCGGCGCGGTGATCAGCGGCATCGTCGTCATGACGTCCGCCACCCGGCGACTGTGATCGGTCACGAAGCGGATGTCGCGGTTCGTCACGATGCCGACCAGGACCCCGTCCGGGCTGGTCACCGGGACGCCGGAGATGCGGTAGCGGGCACACAACTGCTCGACGTCGGCCACCGTGGCGTCCGGCGCGCAGGTCACCGGGTTGGTGATCATGCCAGCCTCGGACCGCTTCACCGTGTCCACCTGCTGCGCCTGGTCGTCCACGGAGAGGTTCCGGTGCAGCACACCGGCCCCGCCGATACGCGCCATGGCGATGGCCATCCGGGCCTCGGTCACGGTATCCATGGCCGAGGAGACCAGCGGCACGTTCAGCGTGATCCGGCGGGTGAGCCGGGCCGTGGTGTCCGCCTCACCGGGCATGACCTCGGAGTGCGCGGGCAGCAGCAGGACGTCGTCGAAGGTCAGGGCCGGAGGGGCGAACTTGCCGACGTCGCTCATGACACCTTCCGGAGGGTGGCTGCGGGACTCCACCCAGTCTAGGGGGATCCCGCCGCCGGGATGGTCAGCGCAGGCGGCGCGGCCGGGCGTGCCGCGGCGGCCACCGGCCGCCTCCCGCCGGGCCGCGG
>JAOPYP010000643.1 GCA_025964635.1 Actinomycetes bacterium
CCGGGCTGAATCGGGCGATTCCGCCCCGGTCGGCGTCGTCGCAGGGTGAGCAGCGTGCGCGGGGCCCGCAAAGCCTCACTACGACGTTTGATGGCCCGTTCTGTGAGCTCTGGTCCGCGGGCAGTGCAGGATGGAGTCATGAGGGATACCCGAACCACAGCTGTCGGGCTCCGGTCAGCGATCGAGCGAAGCGGTTACTACCCCGGCCTCGTGGCCGACGCCGTGTTCTCCGCCCTGGGCGCGGAGGCCGTGGTGTCGTACGTGGTCCAGTCCGACGCGCTGTTCGATCCGGCCATGGAGGTCCGCCGCCACATGACCGTGCTGGTGCTGACCCCGTCCCGGCTGGTCTATTCCCATACCGATGAGAACCCGGCGGACGATGAGCCAGGTGCCCGTCCGCAAGCCGAGACCAGCACCGAGGCAGTGCGGTTCTCGCGTATCTCCTCCGTGGCCGTGACCCGGGTGGTCCCCGACCCGGCCTCCTACGTGCCGGGCGTCACGATGCCGACCGAGGTGGTCCTCACCATCGGCTGGAACGTCCTGTCGCATGTCGAGCTGGAGCCGGCCCACTGCGGTGACGAGAACTGCGAGGCCGACCACGGCTACACCGGCACCATCACCGCGGACGATCTGACCATGCGGGTGAGCGAGGCCGCCGATGGCGAGGAGGCCGTACGGCAGGTGCTCGACTTCGCGGTCGCGCTGACCGAGGCGACCACCCACCCCGGCCACTGACGGGCGACAGTATGACCGCTGAGCCGATGACCTCGGCCACCGTGCCCGATTACGGCGAGGGAACCCTGCCCGACCTGGCCACCTCGCTGCTCGCCTCGCTCGGCGTGGACGATGCGCCGAACCCGCTCGGGCTGGTTCAGGCCCGCCGGGCCTGCCTGCTGATCGTGGACGGCCTGGGCTGGGAACTGCTCCGCGCGCACCAGGCTGCGGCCCCGTTCCTGTCCGAGCTCACCAATACCGGGCGCGCGCTCACTGCGGGCTTCCCCGCCACCACGGTGACCAGCCTCACCTCCCTGGGTACCGGCCTGCCGCCGGGGCGGCACGGGATGCTCGGCTACCAGGTCGCCGTGCCCGGCCGGGACCGGCTGCTCAACGGCCTGCGCTGGGATGACCAGGTGGACCCGGTGAGCTGGCAGCCTGCCCCCACGATCTACCAGCGCGCGGCGGCCGCCGACATCGCCGCCTACCGGGTGGCGGCCCGGGGGCTGGAGAAGACCGGCTTCTCGCTGGCGGCCATGCGCGGGGCCACGTACCGCCCCGCGGACAGCCTCGGCGCGCTCGTCGCCCAGGCCTCCTGGGCGCTGGCCGGCTCGGACCGGGCCCTGGTCACCGTCTACCACGCGGACCTCGACGGGACCGGCCACGTGTTCGGATCCCAGTCCGAGGCCTGGTCGTACCAGCTGGCGCACGTCGACAAGCTGGCCGAGCAGCTGGCCAGCTCGCTTCCGTCCGGCACGGCGCTGTACGTCACCGCCGACCACGGGATGGTGGACGCGGGGCCGGACGACCGCATCGACGTGGATCTGGTCCCGGGACTGCGGGACGGTGTCGCCCTGCTCGGCGGCGAGCCACGCGCCCGGCACGTCTACGCCGTCCCGGGCGCCGCGTCCGACGTGCTGGCCACCTGGCAGGGTGTGCTGGGCAGCCGGGCCTGGGTGGCGTCCCGCGACGAGGCCATCGAGGCGGGCTGGTTCGGCCCGGTCGACGAGCGGTTCGTCCCGCGGATCGGCGACGTGGTGGCCGCGCCCGCCGGCTCCTGGGCGCTCATCGCGACCAAGGCTGAGCCGCTGGAGTCCTCCCTCGCCGGGATGCATGGCTCGCTGACCCCCAGCGACCAGTTCGTCCCCCTACTGAGCGTAACCAGTATCTGATCAGGACGGCGATTGCGTCCGGCCAGGACGGCAGCCGGCCCGGGTCCGGTATGGCCAGCCAGGCCGAGTTATCCACAGTGACGCGCCGGGAAAGCCAAGCGGCGGCGGGAGTTCATCCACAGATCCGGGGCTATTTATCCACAGAACGATCCCGGCCAGAGGTCAGATCGGGGCAGGATCAGGGTGCTAACGCCCAGTACGGGCGGAAGGGATGTATCGGTGGATTCAACCCTCGATGCCGCGGCGCTCGCGAGCGCGCTGGCCACCGGCCCGGCGCCGGTCCTGCTGGATATCCGGTGGCGGCTCGGCGGGCCGCCCGGGGTCGAGCGCTACCGGGAAGGTCACCTGCCCGGCGCCCAATTCGTGGACCTGGACCGCGATCTGGCGGGCCCGCCCGGGGCCGGGGGACGCCACCCCCGGCCGGACACGGCCGCCTTCGAGGCAGCGATGCGCCGGGCCGGCGTCAGCGACGACCGGCCCGTGGTGGTCTACGACGAGAACGACTCGACAGCGGCCGCCCGCGCCTGGTGGCTGCTGCGCTACTTCGGGCACCCGCAGGTGCAGGTCCTGGACGGCGGTTACCAGACCTGGCTCGCCGCGGACCAGCCCATCGAGACCGGGCCCGCCCCGGTCCCGGCGGCCGGCACCTTCACCGCCCGGCCGGGTCACCTGCCGCTGCTCGACGCGGACGGGGCGGCCCGGATGGCCCGCGACGGCGTGCTGCTGGACGCCCGCGCGGCGGAGCGCTACCGGGGCGAGGTGGAACCGGCCGACCCGGTCGCCGGGCACATCCCGGCCGCGGTGAGCGCGCCCACTACCGGGAACCTCGGCCCGGAGGGGCGGTTCCTGGATCCGGAGGCGTTGCGGGACCGGTTCACCCGGCTGGGGGCCGGTGACGCCGAGCACGGCGGCCCCCGCGGGGCCATCACGACGGGGGTGTACTGCGGCTCGGGCGTGACCGCGGCGCACGAGGTGCTCGCGCTGACGATCGCGGGCATCCCGGCGGCGCTCTACCTCGGCTCCTGGTCCGACTGGATCACCGACCCCGCCCGCCCCATCGCCACCGGCCCCGTCCCCGCCTGACCTCAGCCGCCCGGGCCGCCGCCGCGGCCCGCTCCCAGCAGGGTGCCGAGCTGGCGGATCAGGTGGCCGCGCCAGCCTCCGCCCAGGATCCCCATGACCATGCGCTGGCCCGGGTCGGTGTCATCGAAGCCGTCGTGCGTGATCAGCAGCCGGGTACCCGCGCCTTCGGGGACCAGCGACCAGGTGACGACCGTGTCGAGCTTCCCGGCGCGCCAGGAGAAGCGCATGAGCCGGGGCGGCTCCAGGTCGAGCACCTCGCAGTGCACGATGCCGTCGAAGCCGTGCTCGGGGACTGGCTCGGTGCGGAACGTGAACGCGTGGCCGGTCACCGGCTTGAAGTCGTTCGGCATCAGCCAGCGGGCCAGCAGCGCCGGGTCGGTGAGGGCCTGCCACACCCGTCCGGGTGGCCGGGCCAGGAACTGGTCCACCTCGATGGACGCCATCAGCCGTCCTCCTCCAGGAACTCGCGGAGCAGCCGGGCATGCCGCAGCCAGAACTGCTCGTAGTGGCCCGCCCAGTCCGCCACCGCACGCAGCGGGCGGGCGTCCAGCCGGTAGTGCCGTTCGCGGCCGACCCGTTCCTCGGCGACCAGCCCCGCCTCGCGGAGCACCCGGAGATGCTGGGACACGGCCGGGCGGCTCATCTCGAACGGGGCCGCCAGGTCATGCACGGACCGGGCGCCGCCGGCGAGCACGTCCAGGAGGGCGCGGCGGACCGGGCTCGCGATGGCGTCGAAGACGTCGGGGCCGGCCACAGCCGGCCTCAGCCGCCCGCCGGTACGGCCGTGGTGGTCTGCAGGACGAAGCCGTTGCCGTCCGGGTCGTCGAAGGTCACGAACCGGCCCCAGGGCGCCTCCTGGATGCCTGCGTCAATCACCACGCCGCGGGTCCGCAGCACCGTCACGTCGCCGTCCAGGTCGTCGCTCTCCAGCACGATGCCCTTGAGCGCCCCGGCGGGCATGGTCGGAAACCAGGTCACGAGCGTGACCGAGGTCACCGACCCCGGCGGCCGGACCTGCACCCAGCGCTGGTCCGGCCCCATCGCGGTGTCCGCGACGAGCTCGAAGCCCAGGGTGTCCACGTAGAAGTCCCGGGCCCGGTCCTGGTCGGTGACGGGGAGCGAGAAAAGCTGAACTTGGCTGATGGTCATGCCGACGATGATACGTAAGAAATCTCTTACCGTTAACCCTGATCACCAGATTCGTGACCCGGACCCTGCCAGCGACGTCCCGCCGCACGGGGCACGGGGCCACGGGGGCACGGGGCCACGGGGCACGGGGCTCGCGGTCCGCCGCATGCCCCGCGGCCTGGCGCATGCCCCGCGGCCTGGCGCATGCCCCGCGGCCTGGCGCATGCCCCGCGGCCTGG
>JAOPYP010000645.1 GCA_025964635.1 Actinomycetes bacterium
CCCGCCGCGCCGCGCGCCAGGCGGCCCGGGAACAGCCCGCGCCCGCCGGGGAGGATCCCGCCACGCAGCCGGCACCCGGCGATGACCCCCGTGAGGCGACGCCGACGTGAGGGCCTCGGTCATGGGCGCCGGCATGTGGGGCACCACGTTTGCCCAGGTGCTCTGCGACGCGGGCACCCCGGTCACGCTCTGGGGCCGCCGGCCCGACCTGGTCGCTACCATCAACTCGCGGCACGAGAACCCGGACTATCTCCCCGGCATCAGGCTGCCAGCGGAACTGGCGGCCAGCGCGGACGCGGGCCGGGTGCTCGACCGGGCGGACCTGGTCGTGCTGGCCGTGCCCGCCCAGACGCTGCGCCACCATCTGGGCGCCTGGCGGGATCTGTTCCCCCCCGGTGTGGCCTTCGTCAGCCTGATGAAGGGGATCGAGCACGGCACGCATGAGCGGATGAGCCAGGTGATCGCGGACGTCACCGGGGCCGGCCCGGACCGGATCGCGGTCATCACCGGGCCGAACCTGGCCCGGGAGATCGCCGAGCGCCAGCACGCCGCGACTGTCGTCGCCTGCGCGGACGACACGCTGGCCAAGCGGCTCCAGCAGGACTGCCACACCGCGTACTTCCGGCCGTACACCAACCCGGACGTGATCGGCTGCGAGCTGGGCGGCGCGGTTAAGAACGTGATCGCGCTCGGGGTCGGGATCGCGGTCGGCATGGGCTGCGGCGACAACACCCGGGCCACGCTGATCACCCGCGGGCTGGCCGAGATCACCCGGCTCGGCGCGGCGCTGGGTGCCGACCAGCACACGTTCGCCGGCCTGGCCGGGCTCGGCGACCTGGTCGCCACCTGCAGTTCCCCGCTGTCCCGCAACCGGACGTTCGGCGAGATGCTGGGCCGGGGCATGGCGGTGGCCGACGTGGCCGCGGTCACCACCCAGGTCGCCGAGGGCGCCAAATCGGCCGAGCCGATCCTGGAACTGGCCGCCAGCCGGGCCGTGGAGATGCCGATCACCGAGGTGGTGGTGGGCGTGATGCACGGCCGGGTCACCCTCGAGCAGGCCGCGATGCTGCTCACCTCGCGCTCGGCCAAGCCGGAGCGCTATGGCGTCTGACCACCCGCCCGGCGAGAACACCCGCGCGGTGCACCTGCCACCCGCGCCGGTCCCGGCGCAGCAGCCGCTCGGCACGCCGGTCTACCGGACCGCGGCCTTCGCCTTCTCCTCCAGCGCCGAGTACGCGGCGCTGCTGAGCGGCGAGACCGCGGGCTACAGCTACAGCCGGATCGACAACCCCACCGCGGACGCGTTCGCCACCGCCGTCGCCGCGCTGGAGGGCCACCGCCTGCCCGGGCCGACCGCGGCCCAGGGCTTCGCGTCCGGGATGGCCGCGATCAGCACGGTGTTCTGGACCTTCACCGGGGCGGGCACGCACGTGGTCGCGCCGGCCGCGGTGTACGGGGGGACCTACGGGTTCCTGCGGCACGTGGCGGCCCGGTTCGGGGTGCAGGCCGATTTCGTGGACGTGACCGACCTGGACCAGGTGCGCGCGGCGCTGCGGCCGGAGACCCGGATCGTGTACGCGGAGACGGTGGCCAACCCGACGACCGCCGTGGCCGACCTGCCCGCCCTGGCCGAGATCGCGCACCGCCAGGGAGCGCTGCTGGTGGTGGACTCCACCATGGCGCCCCCGGTGGTCTGCCGGCCCCTGGAACACGGCGCGGACCTGGTGCTGCATTCGGCGACCAAGTACCTCGGCGGGCACTCGGACACGACCGGCGGGGTGGTGTCCGGGGCGCCCGGCCTGATCAGCCAGATCCGCGCGGTCCGCATCGACACCGGCGGCATCCTGGCCCCCGATGAGGCGTTCCTGCTCCGCCGGGGGCTGGAGACGCTGCCGCTGCGGGTGCGCCGCCAGTGCTCGACCGCGATGCTGTTCGCGGCCGCGGTGGCCCGGCACCCCGCGGTCCGCCGCGTGGACTACCCCGGCCTGCCCGGGCATCCGGGGCATCAGACCGCGATCCGGCTGTTCGACGCGGGGCCGGAGGGCACCCGGTTCGGCGCGATCGTCTCCGTGACCCCGCATGGCGGCCGGCAGGCCGGGTACGAACTCGCGGACCGGCTGCGTGTCGGCCAGGTGGCCACGTCGCTGGGGGGCACGCACACCGTGGTCAGCCACGTGGCGTCGACCACGCACCGGCAGTTCGACGACGCCGCCCTGGCCGCCGCGGGGATGGACCCCGGGGCGGTCCGGTTCTCGATCGGCCTGGAGGACGGCGAGGACCTGATCGCGGACGTGCACCAGGCTCTGGACGCGCTGGCCGGACACGGGGACGGGACAGAGCCGGACCGGGCAGAGTTGGACCGGACGGAGCTGGCCGGGACGAAGCTGAGCGGGGCAGAGTTGAGCGGGGCAGAGTTGAGCGGGGCCGGGGAGGCCGGGGGCGGGACTGCGGGCCGGCTGGATGGTCCCGGCGGGCTGAGCGGGACCCCATCGTTGGGCAGCAGAGAGGAGCGGGCGTGAACCAGGAGCGCAAGATCCGCGTCGCGGTCGTGTTCGGCGGCCGGGGCCCGGAGCACGCGATCTCGTGCGCGAGCGGCGGGACGGTGCTGGCCTGCATCGACCGGGACCGCTACGACGTCGTGCCGATCGGCATCCTGCCCGACGGCCGGTGGGTGCTGACCGCGGATGAGCCCGCCCGGCTGGCCATCACCGGCGGGCAGCTTCCGTCGGTCGAGGCGGTCGCCGAGCCGGGGGGGCAGGTGCTGCCGTGGACCGCCGGCGGCCGCCCGCAGGAACCCGGCGCGCTGGCCACCGCCGGGCCCGGGGCCATCCCCCGGGAACTGGGCGAGGTGGACGTGGTGCTGCCCGTGCTGCACGGCCCGTTCGGGGAGGACGGCACCATGCAGGGCCTGCTGGAGATGGCGGGCCTCCGCTACGTCGGCGCGGGCGTGCTGGCCAGCGCGGTCAGCATGGACAAGGAGTACATGAAGCTGATCTTCAGGGCCAGGGGGCTGCCGGTGGGCCCGTTCGTCGTGGTCCGCGACCGGGACTGGCCCGAGGCAGACGGCAGCGGGCCCGCCGCCGCGGTGGCCTCGCGCCCGGCCGCCGAGACGGAGCGCAAGCGGGTGCTGGACGCGATCGGCGAGCTGGGCTGGCCGGTGTTCGTCAAGCCGGCCCGCGGCGGCTCCAGCATCGGCACGTCCCGGGCGGATGACCTGGCCGGGCTGTACCGGGCGATCGAGACCGCGCGGCGCTACGACCGCAAGATCCTGGTGGAGCAGGCCATCACCGGCCGGGAGATCGAGTGCGCCGTGCTGGAGGGCCTGGACGGCGCGCCCCCGGACACCAGCATGCCCGGGCAGCTGATGGTGGACGGCGGCGAGGAGTTCTTCGACTTCGAGGCGAAGTACCTGGACGACGCGAACGGGATGGCGATCCCGGCCCCGATCCCCGCCGATCATCTGGAGGAGGTGCGGCGCCTGGCCGCCGCCGCGTTCGAGGCGGTGTCCGGCGAGGGGCTGGCCCGGGTGGACTTCTTCTACACCCCGGACGGCGAGATCCTGCTCAACGAGATCAATACGATGCCCGGGATGACCGCCGCCTCGTACTTTCCCAAAATGTGGGCGGCGAGCGGGTTTTCGTTGCGGGAACTTATTGATCGTCTGATCACCACGGCGCTGAGTAAGCCGCCGGGCCTGCGGTAAGCGGGCGGCGGCCTCTGCGCGGCAGGTCCCGCTGCCTCAGCGGTACCTGTGCCGAGGCATGATCATGGGATTGGTGTCGCTATAACGACACCAATCCCATGATCATGAACTCACGCCGGATTAGCGCTTCTTCGCGGCTGCGATCTTCTTCTCGCCGTTCACGACGGCCTTGAAGTCCGCCCCCGCGCGGAACTTGGGCACTGACGACTTGGCCACCTTGATGGTCGCGCCGGTGGCCGGGTTACGGGCGGTGCGGGCCGGGCGGACGGCCTTTTCAAAGACGCCGAACCCGGTGATCGCGACTTTGTCGCCCTTGGCCACGGTGCTCTGAATGGTGTCCAGCACCGCATTCACGGCCTCGGTCGCGGTCTTCTTGTCCCCCAGCCGGCCGGAGATCGCATCGATCAGGTCACGCTTGTTCATGAATCACTCCTGCGGTTCCCCCACGGGAGGTCGCGCGGACAGGGAGCCGTAGCCGCGACCTCTGACCTGCTTGAAATTAGGCGATCCAGCGCGCAGGCACAATCACCCCAGCGTAAAATCCCGGCGTGTCGGCCTCTGGACGCCTGAATTTCCTGCCCTGCGGGGGCTTTCAGGCCACCGCGTCGGCAGTGGGCAGCCAGTGCGGCCGGTCCTCCTCGAAACTGGTGATCTCATCTGCATAACGCAGGGTGAGCGAGATATCGTCCAGTCCTTCCATGAGACGCCACCGCGTGTAGTCGTCGATATCGAATGGCGCACTCAGTTCCACGGGGCCGCCCGGGGCGGCCACGCGCACTTCACGGGCGACCAGATCCACGGTCACCTCGGTGTCCGGGGTTACCTCGAGCGCGTCCTGCAATGATTCCGCGAATTGCGGGGAAACCGGGACCGGGAGCAGGCCGGCTTTTGTCGCGTTATTGCGGAAGATGTCGCCAAAGCGCGCGGAGATGACGGCCCGGAATCCGTAGTCACTGAGCGCCCAGACCGCATGCTCGCGGGATGATCCGATCCCGAAATCGGGGCCGGCCACGAGTACCGTCGCCCCGTCCGCGACGGGCTGGTTGAGGATGAATCCGGGATCCGCCCGCCAGGCCGCGAACAGGCCATCGGCGAATCCGATGCGGCTGACCCGCTTGAGGTACTCGGCCGGGATGATCTGGTCGGTGTCGACATTGCTCCGGCGCAGCGGGATAGCGCGGCCGGTATGCGTGGTGAAAGGCTCCATGGTCGGTGTTCCCTCCCGGTTAGAGGTCGGCGGGGGCGGTGAGGCGGCCGGTGACGGCGGTGGCCGCGGCCACCTGCGGGGACACCAGGTGGGTGCGGGAGCCCTTGCCCTGGCGGCCTTCGAAGTTGCGGTTCGAGGTGGATGCGCTGCGCTCGCCCGGCGCCATCGTGTCCGGGTTCATGCCCAGGCACATGGAGCAGCCCGCGGAGCGCCACTGCGCGCCCGCCGCGGTGAAGACCTCGTCCAGGCCCTCCCGCTCGGCCGCGGCCTTGACGTCCATCGAGCCGGGCACGACCAGCATCCGCACCCCGTCGGCGACCTTCTTGCCGCGCAGCACGTCGGCCGCGGCCCGCAGGTCCTCGAGCCGGCCGTTCGTGCACGAGCCGACGAACACCGTGTTCACCTGGATGTCGGTGAGCGGCGTGCCCGGGGTGAGGTCCATGTAGGTCAGCGCGCGCAGCGCCGTGGCCCGGTCCCCCGCGTCGTCCATGGTGTCCGGGTCGGGCACCGAGGACGTGAGCGGGGCGGCCTGGCCGGGGTTGGTGCCCCAGGTCACGAACGGCGTGAGGGCAGCCGCGTCCAGCGTGACCTCCCGGTCGAACGGGGCGTCGGCGTCGGTTGGCAGCGACCGCCAGTAGTCCAGGGCCGCCTCCCAGCCGGCGCCGCGCGGCGCGTGCGGGCGGCCCTCGAGGTAGCTGAACGTGGTGTCGTCCGGGGCGATCAGCCCGGCCCGGGCGCCCGCCTCGATCGACATGTTGCAGACAGTCAGCCGCCCCGCCATGGACAGGTTCCGCAGGGCCTCGCCGCGGTACTCGATGACGTGGCCGACCCCGCCGCCGGTGCCGATCTTGGCGATCACGGCCAGGATCAGGTCCTTGGCCGTCACCCCGTAGGGCAGGTCGCCGGTCACGTTCACCGCCATCTGGGCCGGGGGCTGCTGCGGCAGGGTCTGGGTGGCCAGCACGTGCTCGACCTCGTAGGTGCCGATGCCGAACGCGAGCGCGCCGAGGGCGCCGTGCGTGCTGGTGTGCGAGTCACCGCAGACGATCGTCATGCCGGGCTGGGTCAGCCCCTGCTGCGGGCTGATCACGTGCACGATGCCCTGCCCGGCGTCGCCCATCGGGAAGAGCCGGATGCCGAACTCGGCACAGTTCTTGCGCAGCGTCTCGACCTGGACCCGGGAGACCGGGTCGGTGACCGGGCTGCCCGGGCCGGTCAGCGGCAGTCCCGGCCCGGATACCCCCAGCGTCGGGACATTGTGGTCCTCGGTGGCGACGGTCAGGTCGGGGCGGCGCACGCCGCGTCCCGCCAGCCGGAGGCCGTCGAAGGCCTGCGCGCTGGTGACCTCGTGGATCAGGTGGAGATCGATGTACAGCAGGTCGGGCTCACCGTCGGCGCGGTGCACGACGTGCGAATCCCAGATCTTCTGCGCGAGCGTACGTCCCATGCGATGAACCCCTTTCAGCGGGCGCCTCGTCGCGATCCGTCTAGCTGGGGGCCCCTGGTACTCCGGCTGTCACTCACACTCCGGGGTTTGCTCCGAGGGGCCCAATCTCCGATTTGCGTCTCGCATTCCGAGACGGCAATATCGGACCATGGACAACTCTAGCGGAGTCGGCGTGCTGGACAAGACAGCGGCCGTGCTCGGCGCCCTCGAAACGGGCCCGGCCTCGCTGGCCCAGCTGGTCCAGGTCACCGGCCTGGCCCGGCCGACCGCGCACCGGATCGCGGTGGCCCTGGAACGCCACCGGCTGCTGGCCCGGGACGGGCAGGGCCGGTTCATCCTGGGCCCGCGGATCGCCGAGCTGGCCACCGCCGCGGGCGAGGACCGGATGCTGGCCGTGGCCCAGCCGGTCCTGATCGCGCTGCGCGATCTCACCGGGGAAAGCGCTCAGCTCTACCGGCGCCAGGCGGACAGCCGGATCTGCGTGGCCGCCGCGGAGCGGGCCACCGGGCTGCGCGACACCGTGCCGGTCGGCACCGCGCTGCCGATGACCGCCGGGTCGGCCGCCCAGGTGCTGCTGGCCTGGGAGGAGCCCGAGCGGCTGCACCGGGGGCTGCGCGGGGCCAGGTTCAGCGCCGCGTCCCTGGCCCAGGTGCGCAGGCGGGGCTGGGCGGCCAGCGTGGCCGAGCGTGAGGCCGGGGTGGCCTCCGTCTCCGCCCCGGTGCGGGGCCAGGGCGGCAAGGTCATCGCGGCCGTGTCGGTGTCCGGCCCCATCGAGCGGCTGGGCCGCTCCCCGGGCCGGCTGCACGCCAACGCGGTGGTCACCGCGGGCGACCGCATCAGCGCCGCCCTCCGCCGCGCCAGCTGACCTCTCCGCCCGCCCGGCTCCCCCCCGCGGGGGAGACCGGGGGTGGGGTCTTCGGCGATACTGGAGCCGAAGGGTGATCTTGTGCGATCATGCCCGCAGGTCCCCCGTGCGGCGGGACGGTGGCCTCTGACCGCCGAGTCGCATGCGGACGAGGCTACTTTCCGGCCACGCCCCCTGACATCGTGAGGTCGCGTCCATGAAGGTAGCTGTCGTCAAGGAGTCAGCGCCCGGTGAGCGCCGGGTGGCCCTCGTCCCGGAGATGATCGCGCGGCTGCGCGGTGCGGGGCTCGAGGTGCTGGTCGAGTCGGGCGCCGGAGACGGGGCGTGGTTCGCCGACGGAGCCTATGCCGACGCTGACGCCGCCATCGTCAGCCGCGAGGAACTGCTGGCCCAGGCGGACCTGATCCTCATGGTCGGCAAACCAGACGCCCAGCTCCTGGGCGGCTTGCACAGCGGCCAGGCGATCCTGGGCCTGCTCAACCCGCTGGCGGACCCCGGGCTGGCCGCCACCCTGGCCTCCCGCGGGATCACCGCCATCAGCCTCGACGGGCTGCCCAGGACGCTGTCGCGGGCGCAGGGCATGGACGCGCTGAGCTCGCAGGCCGGCGTGGCCGGGTACAAGGCCGCCCTGGTCGGCGCGGCCGCGTTCGGCCGGTTCTTCCCCATGCTGACCACCGCGGCGGGCACCGCGCGGCCGGCCAGGGTGCTCATCCTGGGCACGGGGGTGGCCGGCCTGCAGGCGATCGGCACCGCACGGCGGCTCGGCGCCGTGGTGTCCGCCTACGACGTGCGCCCGCAGACCAGGACCGAGGTGGAATCGCTCGGCGGCACCTTCATCGAACTCAGATCGGTGGGCGACGCGGCGGGCCAGGGCGGCTACGCCCGGGCGCTGACCGACGAGGAACGACAGGCCCAGCAGGCTGAGCTGGCCGGCCACATCGCCCGGCACGACGTGGTCATCACCACGGCCCAGGTGCCGGGCCGCAAGCCGCCGCTGCTGATCACCGAGGATGCGCTCAAGGCGATGACCGCAGGCTCGGTCGTGGTGGACATGGGATCGGGCCCGCTCGGCGGCAACGTGGCTGGCTCCGTGCCGGACCAGACGATCGTCACCGGGAACGGGGTGACCATCATCGGGGCCGGGAACCTGGCGGCCACCGTGCCCGGTGCCGCCTCCGCCTTCCTGGCCCGCAACATCAGCGCCCTGCTGCTGCACATGACCGCCGGCGGCGCCCTGGCCATTGACCCCTCCGACGAGATCCAGGCCGGGGTCGTCATCACTCATGACGGCGCTGTGATCCAGCCCGCGACCGCCGCCCTGCTCGCCGAAGCCAGCCACGGTGCTGACACGTCCGGAGGTACGACCCCGTGACCACGGTTCTGCTCACTGACATTACGATCTTCGTGCTCGCCCTGCTGGTGGGCTTCGAGGTGATCAGCAAGGTCCCGGCCACCCTGCACACGCCGCTGATGTCGGCGGCCAACTCGATCCACGGCATCGTGCTGGCCGGCGCCATGCTCATCGCGGTCACCGCGCACGACGCACTCGGGTACATCCTGGCCTTCGTGGCCGCCGCCTTCGCGGCGATGAACGTGGTCGGCGGCTACCTGGTCACCGGCCGGATGCTCAAGATGTTCCGCCGGTCGCGCAGCCCGGTGCCGGCCGCGGACACCGCGCCCGCGGTCAGCGGCAACGGGCAGAACCCGGCGGCCGGCCAGCGGGGCGCCTCCTCATGAGCGCCTTCGACTGGGTGACCCAGCTGCTCTATGTCGCGTCCGCAACCTGCTTCGTGCTCGGCCTGCACCTGATGAACTCCCCCGCCACGGCGCGGCGCGGCAACCAGGTGTCCACGGCGGGCATGATCCTCGCCGTGGCGACCACGCTGGCCCTGGTCGCCCACGCGGGCACGGTCACCACCACCGGCTGGATCGTGATGATCGCTGGCGCGCTGCTGGGCGGGGGGGCGGGCCTGTACGCGGCGCGCACGGTCGAGATGACCGCCATGCCCCAGCTGGTCAGCATCTTCAACGCGGTCGGCGGCGGCGCGGCCGCCCTGGTCGCGATCGACGACTATGTCCGGCTCGCGTCCGGCGGGGTGGCTGAGTCCACGACGATCACCACGATCCTGGACGTCCTGATCGGGGCGGTGACGTTCTCCGGGTCGATCATCGCCGCGGGCAAGCTGCAGGGCCTGATCGGCGGGGCGCCCATCACCTTCCCGGGCTCGCGGGCCGTCAACATCGCGGCCGCGGCCGTCGCCGCCGGCGGCGCCATCTACATGATCGCCACGCCGAGCGTCGTCGTGCTGATCATCATCATCGCCGCCGCGCTGACCTTCGGCGTGACCATGGTGCTGCCGATCGGCGGCGCGGACATGCCGGTGGTCATCTCGCTGCTGAACGCGTTCACCGGCACCGCGGTGGCGATGGCCGGCTTCGTCATCGGCAACTGGGCGCTGATCATCGCGGGCGCGCTGGTCGGCGCGTCCGGTGGCATCCTGACCAAGCTGATGGCCGACGCGATGAACCGCTCGATCCGCAACATCATCGTGGGCGGATTCGGCACCGGTGACAGCGGGCCGGCCGTCGAGGGGCCCGGCGGGGACGTGCGGTCCATCGCCGCCGATGACGCCGCCATCCAGCTCGCGTACGCGCAGAAGGTCATCATCGTGCCCGGCTACGGGCTGGCCGCCGCGCAGGCCCAGCATCAGGTGGCCGAGCTGGCCCGGGTGCTGGAGGAGCGCGGGGTGGAGGTCAGCTACGCCATCCACCCGGTCGCGGGCCGGATGCCCGGGCACATGAACGTGCTGCTGGCGGAGGCCAACGTGCCCTACCCGCAGCTCAAGGAGATGGACGAGATCAACCCCGAGTTCGCGCGGACCGATGTGGCGCTGGTCATCGGGGCGAACGACGTGACCAACCCCGCGGCGCGGCGGCCCGGGAACCCCGTCTCCGGGATGCCCATCCTGGACGTGGACCAGGCCAAGAGCATCATCGTGATCAAGCGGTCCATGGGGCACGGCTACGCGGGCATCGACAACGAGCTGTATGCAGACCCGAAGACCAGCATGTTCTTCTCCGACGCGAAGGGCGCCCTGACCGAGCTCACCGCCGCGGTCAAGACCCTGGTCGCGTGATGAGCACTGCCGACGCGGATGTGACCGTTCCGGACACGCCCGGCCCGGATGGGCGGCCGGGCGAGCTGACCACGGGGCGGGTGGCCCGGGTCGGGGACATCGAGGTCCGGCGGCTGCTGCCGCTGCGGCACCGGCGCAGCGTCGGCGCGTGGTGCTTCGTGGACCACTACGGCCCGACGTCGGTGGACGGCGTGGCCGGCATGCAGGTGCCGCCGCACCCGCACATCGGGCTGCAGACCGTCACCTGGCTCCTGGACGGCAACGTGCTGCACCGGGACAGCCTGGGCAGCGAGCAGATGATCCGTCCCGGCCAGCTCAACCTGATGACCGCCGGACGGGGCATCGCCCACTCGGAGGAATCACCGGACGAGCATGACCCGCGCCTGCACGGGGTGCAGCTCTGGCTGGCCCTGCCCGAAGCGCAGCGGCAGGTGCCGCCCGCTTTCGAGCATCATCCCGAGCTGCCGTCGGCCGGGCTGGCCGGATTCGAGATCACCGTGTTCGCCGGCTCGCTGGCCGGTGCGCAGTCCCCGGCCACCGTCTTCTCCCCGGTGGTGGGAGCCCGGCTGCACGCCGGCCGGGACACCCGCGCCCAGCTCGGCCTGGATCCAGGCTTCGAACATGTGATCTTCATGGTGACCGGGACGGGGGAGGCCGCGGGGACGGCGCTGGCTCCGGGGAGCCTGCTGTACCTGCCGCCCGGGCGGGATCAGGTGACGCTGGCGGCCGCGGGCGGCGCCGGGCTGTTCCTGCTTGGCGGCACGCCGCTGAACCAGCCGGTCGTCATGTGGTGGAACTTCGTGGGGACGACTCCGGAGGACATCATCGACGCGGCGCGGGACTGGAGCCAGGGCGGCCGGTTCGGCGAGATCCCCGGCTACCAGGGGAAACCCCTCCCCGCACCGTCGCTCGACGCGGTCCGTCTGCGCCGCTGAGGCGCCCCCGCGGGGTGAGACGCCCCCCAGAGGGTGAAGTTCCGCTGCGTAACCGCCCAAGTGGGTGAGAGTAGCCACCATTGGGTATTTGTACCTCCGGCAGCAGGACGCAGCGGGTGACGCGTTGGGCGCCAGTCCCCCCGACTTAGTCTGCGAAGGAGGTGCGGCGCTGAACGAGAACCTGGGGCTGCCGCGCATTGTGGTGGGCGTAGACGGTTCATCGGCCTCACTCGCCGCATTGCGCTGGGCAGTTCGCGAAGCAGGATTGCGGGAGACGGCTCTGCACGTGGTGCGGGCCTGGGAGGACGCCGCGAAGCGGGTCGCTCCCTACGCGTCGCACGCCTATCCTCCGGGCCGGGCGGAAGACCTCCTGGACGCCAGCCAGCGGCTCGAGGCTGAGGTGACCGCCGCGGTCGGCGGCACGTCCCTGGACATGGTGACCGTGGAAATCGCGGAAGGCCTGGCGGCGCGGGTGCTGCTCGATCACGCCGACGGCGCCGAGATGCTGGTCCTGGGCAGCGCCCGCTGCACGCCCGATGGCATCGGCCCGGTGGCCCGGGCCTGCCTGCGGCACGCGCCGGGCCCGGTCGTGGTGGTCAGCATCGCGATGAGCGGCGTTCCGGTCCCGGCCTGACCCGCGGCCTGGCCCGCTGAGCCTGGCGGGCCGGCCGCGGCCCGTCAGCCCTTGACCGCGCCGGTGAACCCGCCCACCAGATGACGCTGGGCGAAGATGAAGCAGCCCAGCGCGGGCAGCATGGACAGCGCCGTGAACGCCAGGATGCTCGCCGTATTCTGCGCGTACTGGGTCTGGAAGTTCGCCACGGCTAGCGGCAGGGTGAAGCGCTGCTGGCTGGTGAACACGAGCAGCGGGATCAGGTACTGGTTCCAGCTCTGCACGAACGCCAGCACGGCCACCGTGACGAGCGCGGGCCGGGACAGCGGAAGCAGGATGCGCAGGAAGAACCCGATGCGGGTCGCCCCGTCCACCACGGCGGCGTCCTCCAGTTCGCCGGGAATCTCACGCATGAACGGGCGGAGGATCACGATCGTGATGGGCAGCCCGAACGCGGCTTCCGGGAGGGCCACGCCGAGCGGGTTGTCGAGCAGGCCGAGCTTGTCCAGCATCAGGTACAGCGGCAGCGCGGCGGCGTTGATGGGGAACAGCAGCCCGACCGCGAACAGCAGGAACAGGCCCTCCCGGCCCGGGAACGCGTAGCGGGACAGGGCGAACGCGGCCATCGCCCCGAGCACGACCACCAGGACGGTGGCGATCGCCGCGATCACCGCGCTGTTCTCCAGCGGCTGCCAGAACGCCGCCGAGGTGAGCATCTGCGTGTAGTTACGCGTGTCCCAGGGGTGCGGCAGCGCGGTCGCGGAGCTGTTGATCTGCGCGTTGGTCTTGAAGCCATCCACGAACACGAACAGCAGCGGGACGACGGTCACCCCCACCAGGAGGAGGGCGGCCAGGTAGGTGACCGGGGTGAGCGGCGAGATGCCCAGCCGTCCCCGCCGGGGCTGCGGCCCCGGGCCCGGCCGGGCCGGGGCGGCCTGCAGGATCGTGGACACGTCCGTCACCCCACCGCGCGGGTCAGGGCGCCGCGGGTGTCACGGCGCAGCACGAAGCGCTGGTACAGCAGCGCGAAGATGAAGCAGATCAGGAAAATGATCACGGCCACCGCGCTGCCGTAGCCGAACTCGTAGCTCTGGAAGCCGTGCTGGACCAGGTAGGTGACCATGGTGCTGGACGCATTGGCCGGGCCCCCTCCCGTCATGATCCACACCTGGTCGAAGACCTGGAGCGAGCCGACGACCGACAGGAACAGCCAGATCCTGATCGTCGGGCCGAGCAGCGGCAGCGTGATGCGCCGGGTGGCCTGCCAGCCGCTGGCCCCGTCCAGGGCCGCCGCCTCACGTAGCTCGCCGGGGATGCCCTGCAGCCCGGCCAGCATCAAGATCATCGCGAAACCGAAGAACTGCCAGGTGAGCACCACGATCATGGTGTAGATGACCAGATGCAGGTTGGCCAGCCACAGCTGGACGAGGCCGCCCAGGCCGACCAGCTTCATGACCTGGTCCACGAACCCGCCGGGCTGGAGCAGCAGCAGCCACATCACGGCGGTGGTGGCGTAGGGCAGCACGAACGGCGCGAACGCGAGCGTGCGCAGGAACGCCCGGCCGCGGATCCGCCGGTTCAGGAGCAGGGCCATCCCGAGGCCCAGCGGAAGCTGGATGAGGATCGACGCGATGACGATGATCACGTTGTGCACGAACGACTGGCGGAACACCGGATCGGACAGCACGAGCCGGTAGTTGTGCAGGCCGGCGAACGGGCCCAGCGAGCCGAAGCCGGTCCATTTGTGCATCCCGTCCCACGCCGCCAGGACGATCGGCAGCAGCACGAAGCCCACGAACAGAAGCAGGGCCGGAGCCAGCAGCACCACCAGTTCGGTCCGCCGGCGCAGCCGGGGCCGGGGCCGCCGGCGCGCGCGGGGGACGGGCGGGGCGGGCCCTGGCTCGGCCCTGGGGATGTCAAGGTCTTTGTCGCCTGCGACGGCCATCAGAACCTCCCTCGTGCGGCGGGCCCAACGGACGGCCGGGCCGCAGCCCGGGGCCGGGCTGCGGCGGGAGCGGCCGGCCGCCGCCGCCGGAGCCCGGCCCGCGCTTACTGGTTCCTGGCCTGGCTCACCGCGGTGATGACCGACTGCGGGCTGCCCTGGCCGGCGAAGTAGGTCGCGATCGCGGCGTCCAGGGCCTGGCCCACGCTCGTGGGAAAGGCGATGTCAAAGTAGGTCTGCACATACGGTGCCGCGTGGTTGTACGTGAGGACCTGCTTGAGCGCGGGCAGGGACAGCGCCGACGCCGCGGCCGGGTTGGCCGGCAGGCCCACGTTCGCCGCCACCACCTTCTTCTGCACCGAAGTGCTGTCGATGTACTGCAGGAACTGGGCGCAGGCCGGCTCGGTGGCCGGAGTCGTGCAGGAGAAGCCGTCCCCGCCGCCCAGCGTGGTCGCCGGGGAACCGGCGCCCCCGCTGATGGCCGGGAACGGGAACCAGCCCAGCTCGGAGTTGAGCTTCTTGTCCGACGTGAGCGGGGCCATGACGCCTGGGTCCCAGTCACCCTGCAGTTCCATCGCGGCCTTGCCGTTAGCGACCATGCCCGCCGAGCTGCCCGCTCCCACCTGGGCCGGGGTGCCGAGGAATCCGGCCTGGAAGGGCTTGGTGGTCATGAAGGACTTGAGCTGGTTACCCGCCTGCGTGAAGCACGGGGCCGACAAGTTCACGCCCTTCATCGCCGCCTTGAGGGTGGCCGTGGGGCACAGGCGGAGGGCGAAGTACTCCCACCAGAACGCGTCCGGCCACTTGTCCTTACTGCCGATCGCGATCGGCACGATGTGCGCGGCCTTCAGCTTGGCGTCGTCGGTCTGGAGCTCGGCGAGCGTCGTCGGCGGGGTGGTGATCCCGGCCCTGGCGAACAGGTCCTTCCGGTACCAGAACCCCACGGTGTGCAGGTCGTAGGGGACGCCGTACTGCTTGCCGTTCACCTGCCAGGCCTGGGCCGAGGAGCCGACTTCACCGATCCAGCCCGAGCTGAGCCTGGTCAGGTCGGCGACCTTGCCCGACGGGACCTGGGTGGCCTCCTGGCCACCGCCCCACTGCTGGTAGATGTCGGGCGGGTTGCTGGAGGCGAGGGCGGGCGGGACCTTGGTCGTGAAGGCCTCGTTCTGCAGCGGCTCGACCTGGATCGTCACGTTCGGGTGCGCGGCATGGAACGCGGTGGCGGCCTGCTGCCAGACGGTCTTGAGCTGCCCCGCGGTGGCATTGGTCCACCAGGTGAGGGTGACTTTCCCGGAGCTCGAACTGGCCTTCCCGCCACCGCTGCTGCCGCAGGCGGCGAGGGCAAGCGCGGCCGCCGCCGCCATGGCGACGACAGCCGGCTTTCGGGGGCTGCGCATGTTGGTCATCTCCTGACGACGTTGGCGGAGTGTTCCGAGCCTGGCCAACCTGGACTTGCCGCAGAGTTTTGCGCGTTGTCCAGGTCATGTCAATCGTTGTCGATAACGTTTTATACGCTATCCTCACGGCGTGGACCTGACCCCGCGCATCACCATCCGTGACGTCGCCGCGCAAGCTGGCGTGTCCGTCGCCACGGTTTCCAAGGTCATTAACGGCCGTTACGGCGTGGCGGCGGACACCACGGCGCGCGTCCAGGCGGTGATCAACGATCTGGGGTACGAGGCCAGCCTCGTGGCCCAGAGCCTGCGCAACCACCGCACGAACGTCATCGGCATCCTGGTCTCGGACCTCGAGCCGTTCAGCGCCGAACTGCTCAAGGGCGCCGCGGACGCGATCCGGGGCTCGGGCTTCGAGATGGTCATCTACTCCGCGGGCGGCCACGCAGCCAGCCACGTGGGCTGGGAGCGCCGCTACCTCTCCCGGCTGAGCGGGACGCTGATCGACGGGGCCGTCCTGGTCACGCCGACCGTGGTCGACGTCAACTACGGCGCCCCCATCGTCGCCATCGACCCGCATACGGGCCAGTCCGGGCTGCCCACGATCGACTCCGACAACCTGCGCGGTGGCCAGCTGGCCACGAATCACCTGCTCGGGCTCGGCCACCGGCGGATCGCCATGATCAGCGGACGGCCCGATCTGCAGTCATCCCAGCTCCGCGAGCAGGGATACCGCCAGGCCCTGGAGTCGGCCGGGGTAGCGGCCGACGAGGAGCTGATCCTCGTCGGCGACTACGATCCGGAGACTTCCGCGGCGTGCACCCGCCAGCTGCTGGCCAGCGCCCGCCCGCCCACCGCCATCTTCGGCGCCAACGACGTGTCGGCCATCGCGGTGATCGAGGCCGCCGCCCCGCTGGGCCTGCGGGTGCCCGAAGACCTGTCGGTCGTTGGATTCGACAACATTCCCGAGTCCGCCCTCTGCTCTCCGCCGCTGACCACGGTCAACCAGCCCATCCGGCAAATGGGAGAGCGCTCGATCCAGCTGCTGCTGCAGCTCATGCGGGGCGACCACGTCTCATCCACGCACATCACCCTCGCCACCGACCTGGTCGTGCGGCAGTCCACCCGCCCCCGGTAGGCGGCGCCCTGCGACCAGCGGCAGGACCGGCCCCGGGCGGTGTCAATCGTTGTCGATAACGTTTTATAGCGCTATTCTCCCCGCGTGGACGCAACCCCCAGCGGCCGGACGATGGACAGGACCCCACGTGACCATTGAGCGCAGCGTTTCCGCCCCGGCCTGGCGTGATCCGTCAGCCGCCCCCGCCGAACGGGTCAGCGACCTGCTGGCCCAGCTGAGCCTCGCGGAGAAGGTCGCCCAGCTCCAGGGCGCCTGGCTCGGGGTGGATGCCGCCAGCGGTGACGTCGCGCCGCACCAGCACAACTTCGCGGTACCCCCGGCCCGCTGGGGCGAACTGATCCGGGACGGCATCGGGCAGCTCACCCGGGTGTACGGCACCGCGCCGGTCGCCCCGGCCGACGGCGCCCGGGCGCTCGCGCGGAGCCAGCGCCAGATCATGGCCGCCGGGCGGTACGGCATCCCGGCCATGGTGCACGAGGAGTGCCTGACCGGGCTGGCCGCGTGGCAGGCGCCGGTGTACCCCTCGCCGATGGCCTGGGGGGCGACGTTCGATCCGGACCTCATCGAGCGGATGGGAGCGCAGATCGGCGCGACCATGCGCCGGCTCGGCGTGCACCAGGGACTCGCGCCGGTCCTGGACGTGCTGCGGGACCTGCGCTGGGGCCGGGCCGAGGAGACGATCAGCGAGGACCCCTACCTGGTCGGCATGATCGGCAGTGGGTACGTGCGCGGCCTGGAGTCGGCGGGGGTGGTGGCCACGCTGAAGCACTTCGCCGGCTACTCGGCCTCGCGCGGCGGCCGGAACCTGGCGCCGGTCTCGATCGGCCCCCGGGAGCTGGCCGACGTGCTGCTGCCGCCGTTCGAGATGGCGCTGCGGGCCGGGGCCCGCTCGGTGATGAACTCCTACACCGACCTGGACGGGGTACCGGCCGCCGCCGACGCCGGCCTGCTGACCAGCCTGCTCCGGGAGACCTACGGGTTCAGCGGGACGGTGGTCTCCGACTACTTCTCGGTGGCGTTCCTGCACACCCTGCACGGGGTGGCCGGGACCCGCGCCGAAGCGGCCGGGCTGGCGCTGCGGGCCGGCATCGACGTCGAACTGCCCACCGCGGACTGCTACGGCGGCCCGCTGCTCGCCGCGCTGGAGGACGGGGCGATCGACGCCGGGCTGGTGGACCGGGCCGTACGGCGGGTGCTCACCCAGAAGTGCGAGCTCGGCCTGCTCGACCCGGACTGGTCGCCGGATCCGGAGCTCACCGGACCCGGCCCGGTCACGGGCACCGTTACGGCCGGCGGCCCCGGTACCGCCCTGGATGACAGCGAATCCCGTTCACTGGCCCGGGACATCGCCCGCCGCTCGGTCGTCCTGCTGGCCAACCAGGGCGCCCTCCCGCTGGCCCCGGGACAGCGGATCGCGGTCGTCGGGCCGCGGGCGGACGAGGCCAGCGCGATGCTCGGCTGCTACTCGTTCCCGCAGCACGTCGGCGTGCACTACCCCGGCGTGACGCTCGGGATCGAGGTACCGACCGTGCTGGACGCACTGCGGGCCGACCCGGCCGGATACACCGTGAGCTACGCGCAGGGCTGCCCCGTGCTGGGCGGGGACGAGGCCGGCCTGGCTGAGGCGGCCACGGTGGCCCGCGCCGCGGATGCCTGTGTCGCGGTGCTCGGCGACCTGGCCGGGCTGTTCGGGCGGGGCACCTCCGGTGAGGGCTGCGACGCGGCCGACCTGCGGCTGCCCGGCCGCCAGGAGGACCTGCTCGAGGCGCTGCTGGCCACCGGCACGCCGGTGGTGCTGGTGCTGCTGGCCGGGCGGCCGTACGACCTGTCCCGCCAGGCGGGCCGGCTGGCCGCCGCAGTGTGCGGGTTCTACCCCGGCGAGGAGGGCGGGGCCGCCCTGGCCGACGTGCTCAGCGGCCGGGTCAACCCGTCAGGCCGCCTGCCGGTCAGCTTCCCGGCCGCGGGCTCCAACCAGCCGGGCACCTACCTCGCGGCGCCGCTGGGGCAGCGCAGCCAGGTCAGCACCATCGACCCGACCCCGCTGTTCCCCTTCGGCCATGGGCTGTCCTACGCCCCGGTCACCTGGGTCAGGATCCGCTCCAGCTCACCGCCGCAGTGGCCGGCCGACGGGTGCTGCCGGTTCACGGCGACGGTCCGCAATGACGCCACGATCCCGGCGGCCGAGGTCATCCAGGTGTACCTGCATGACCCGGTCGCCGAGGTGGCCCGCCCGGTCCAGCAGCTGATCGCGGCGGCGCGGGTCGACCTGCCGCCCGGCAGCACGCGGACCGTCCAGTTCACCGTGCACGCGGACCTGACCTCGTACACCGGGCGGGCGGGCCACCGGCAGGTGGACACCGGCCAGGTGGAGCTGCGGGTCGGCCGGTCCAGCACGGACATCGAGGCGGCGCTGGGATACACTCTCACCGGCCAGCGCCGGGAGGTGGGCTTCGACCGGGTGCTGCACCCGGAGATCACGCTCCTGCCCCCTGACTGACTGACCGCGAGGACCCCCATGCTCCGCGATCTTTCCCTGCCCGAGCTGCGCCAGTACCGGCCGGTCGTGGAGGAACCCCCGGACTTCGACGAGTTCTGGGCCAGCGAGCTGGCCACCGCGGCCGCCCGGGACACCGAGCCGGTGTTCACCGCCGTGCCGACGCAGATCCAGCACGCGGACGTGGTCGACGTGACCTTCCCGGGCTACGCCGGTGACCCCATCAAGGGCTGGCTGCTGCTGCCGCACGTGAGCCCGCCGGACCGCGCGCTCGTGGTCGAGTACGTCGGCTACGGGGGCGGGCGCGGCGACCCCTTCGAGTGGCTGACCTGGAGCTGCGCTGGCCACCCGCACCTCATCATGGACACCCGCGGCCAGGGCGGCGGGTGGCGCAGCGCCGACACCCCGGATCCCAGCGACCCGGGCGCGCCCAGCACCCCGGGGTTCCTGACCCGCGGCATCGCCGACCCGCGCACGCACTACTACACCCGCCTGTTCATCGACGCGGCGCAGGCGGTGGCCGCGGCCCGGCGTCATCCGGCCAGCGCCGGGAGGTCCGTCGTGACGACGGGGGGCAGCCAGGGCGGCGCGCTGGCCATCGTGGCCGCCCACCTGGCCGGGGACGTGGCCGCGACACTGCCCGAGGTCCCGTTCCTGGCGCACCTGCGGCGGGCCGTGGAGATGACCGAGAGCCGTCCCTACCTCGAGCTCATCCAGTACCTGAGCGTGCACCGCGCCGACGTCGACCGGGTCTTCAGCACGCTCTCCTATATCGACGTGGTCAACCACGCCAAGCGGGCCACGGCGCCCGCCCTGTTCTCCGTCGGCCTGGTGGACGACATCACCCCGGCGTCCACGGTCTTCGCCGCGTTCAACCACTACGCCGGGCCCAAGCAGATCGAGGTCTACCCGTTCAACGGCCACGACGGCGGCGGGACCCAGCACTTCCTGGCCAAGCTCGGCTTCCTGGCCACCCTTCCCCGCCCGGCCTGATCCCCAGGCCGCCTGATCCCGGCCGGCCCGAGCCCCGGCTCAGCCGCCCAGGCGGCGCAGGAGATGCCTGCACGAGCCGGCCGGTAAAACCGTTATGGATAAATTCTGACCGGGCTCATGACCCGGCACTGCTGGCGGCCGCGTCCTGGCGAATCCGGCGCAGCATCCGCTCGTAGCGGCTGAGCAGGACCAGCCCGCACGCCGGGCCGCGGCCGGGTCAGGTGACGGGAGGTGGCGTCCCGGCGGCGGTGGCGGCCAGGGCCGGGTCCCAGGAGCAGGCCAGGCAGGCCTGCTGGAACGCGGAGCGGGCGAACTGCACGGCCATCGCGTGCGGATCTGCGGCGGCCCGGACGTCGTCCCAGTCCAGCACGTACTCGCCCAGTGCCCCGTCCCAGCGCGCGGCGGGCGGGGACAGGGCCAGGCTGCCGAAACCCTCCGGTGCCGGGTGCGCGTAGGCATAGAACGCCGCGTGGCCGTAGCGGCCGTCACCGGGCCACCAGCCGATCTCGACCTGCTGCGCGTCCCCTGCGTTGCGCATGATGAAATCCGCGGAGGACGGCGGTTCGACGGTCCGTCCGGAGAACAGGCTCACCGCGAGGTCGAACGAGCCCCACCAGGCGTTGACCGGCGTGGACCGGCCACGATAAGGGGCGCGATAGTCCGCGAGGACCAGTGCCGCCTGGGTCGCCGCGGCGAAGTAGTCACGGACCCGCCCCGGATCGTAGCTCGCGTGCTCGTGGTCCTCGTCGAGCGGCACGCTCCACGTGACCTCCTGCGGTGTCGGGTCGATCTCGACCGGCCCGCCGAGGCGCCGCACGGCGGCCAGCACCTCGCGGGTCACGTCCCCGACGGGACGGTCCGGCGCCAGCGGGATCCGTTCGGCCGGTCCCCCGCTGTGCTCGACCACGGCCTCGTGCGTCCGCAGGTCCAGCGCGGCGACCAGCGCGCCGGACCCGTCCGGCGCGGGCAGCGGGGCGGTCTCCCAGCCGCGGGCGGTCAGCCGCAACGCCGCGTGCTGAAGCTGGGGTTCGGGCGGGGTGAGCCGGGCCGCCAGCTTGCCGAGCACCTGGGTGTGGGCGTGCAGCGTGTCGCAGGTCGCGCGCCAGTCCTCATAAGAGCAGGACGGCCAGTTAGTGGTCATGGTCCGCACCCTAATACCCGGCCGGCCGGGTCCCGGCGGCGGAGGCGCTGGCCCCCCGGTTTGCCCCCGCGGCGGACGGGTAGCGGCGCGGCGTTCCGGCCGCCTGGCCCGTCCGGGGCCACGCTGGCCCCCCTCCGGGCCGCACTGGCCTTTTCTGGGCCGCAGTGGTCTTCCTCGGCCGCCGTGACCTCTCTGGATAGGGGGAAAGCACATGCAGATCGGCTACAAGCTGGCCACCGAGGCCTTCGGCCCGCAGGAGCTCATCCGCCAGGCCATCGCGGCCGAGGAGGCCGGCTTCGACTTCGTCGAGATGAGCGACCACTACCATCCGTGGCTGGACGCGCAGGGGCACAGCGCCTTCACCTGGAGCGTGCTGCCGGTCATCGCCGCGAAGACCGGGCGGATCGGGCTGGCCACCGGCGTGACCTGCCCGTCGGTCCGTTACCACCCGGCGATCATCGCCCAGGCGGCCGCGACCCTGGCCATCGTCTCCGAAGGCCGGTTCACCCTGGGTGTGGGCGCGGGAGAGCGGCTCAACGAGCACGTGGTCGGGCTGGGATTCCCGGACCGGCGCCGGCGCCACGAGAGGTTCCGGGAGGCCCTGGAGATCATCCAGCTGCTCTGGCAGGGCGGTTACCGCTCCTACGAGGGCAAGTACCTCCAGCTGGAGGACGCGCGCGTCTTTGACCTGCCCGAGGAGCTGCCGGTGATCGCGGTGGCGGCGAGCGGCCCGGCCTCGGCGAAGATCGCCGCGGAGCTGGGTGACGGGCTGTTCGCCACGGAGCCCAAGGGTGATCTGGTGGATACCTGGCGGCGGCTGGGCGGCAGCGGGCCTTCCTACGCCGAGATACCGGTGGCGTGGGCACCCGACGAGGATGAGGCGGTCCAGGCGGTGCTGGAGAAGAGCCGGTTCGCGCTCACCGGCTGGAAGGTCATGTCCGAGCTGCCCAACCCCGTCAACTTCGAGGCCGCGACGGCCAGCATCACGCCCGGGCAGGTCAGGAAGCAGTTCGCCTGCGGGCCCGACGTGAAGCGGCACCTGGAGGTGGCCCAGGCCTACGTGGACGCCGGCTTTGACCACCTGGTCACCATGAACGGGGGACCCGACCCGGACGGCTTCATGAACTTCTTCGCGCAGGAACTCGCCGGGCCGTTGCGGGCCCTGCACCCGGCCCGGGCCGCCTGAGCGGCTGTCCGCCCGGTTCCCCGGCGAGCCCGGAGATCAGCGGCCCAGCGAGACCAGTCGCCCCCGCGCTACGATCGGGAGGCAAGCGATAGCCCGGGGCCGGGAGCGCGGGGGAGAGTCCATGACCGGGCCAGAACTTCACGTCAGCTGGTCAGGACGGCATGCGGTCGTGACCATGCCCGAAGAGATCGACCTGGGCAACTCGCGTGACGTGGATGAGCAGCTGAACGCCCTGGCCAGCCAGTCCCCCGACCTCATCACGGCCGACCTGACCGGCACCGTCTTCTGCGACTCGGCCGGAGTCTACGTCCTGACCCGCGCGCACGAACTGGTCACCGCGAACGGCGGGGAACTCCGCCTGGCCCTCGGCGACTCGCCGGTGGCCCGGATATTCGAGCTCACCGGCCTGGACCAGCTCATGCCGGTGTACCGGGACGTGCAGCAGTCGCGGGATGCTCCGCGGGCTGAGGCTGGCCCGGCACCGGGCGGCTGAGGCTCCGGCGCACCGTCACCGTGGTCCCGTCCAGGCCCGGGGCGATGTCCAGCTCGTCCGCGGCCTGC